>URQU01000001.1 GCA_900550055.1 uncultured Coriobacteriaceae bacterium
GAGGGACTGACTACGAATCAGTACGTCGGGGGTTCGAATCCCTCACGGCGCACCACTTAGCTTGAAATTCCGCAATGGCTCCACCGAGCACATGCGGTTTTTTGTTTTGTCGGCCAAAGAAAGGAACCCTGTTGAAGGTTCGAAAACCGAAACCTCACAGTATGTAGCCTTCCTTCGACTCCTCCCTTACCGCTGGCAGCCGAAGGAGCAGGCTGCAGCGCGCTCTCGTTTGACAGAAGCTTTACGCGCCCATAACGCTCTTGCCGCATGGCAGACGTAGCATTATCCGGCACCTGTAAAAGCCCTTGCCGAACGCGAGCATGGACAGTAAGGGAATTGATCATGCTCTATCTCTCTCAAATGCTGGGAAAGCCGGTGGTAGACTGCACCGGCGAGAAAATCGGCACCGTATCCGACCTTGCCATCTCCACGGGCGAGGTGTTTCCGCGCATCACCAGCCTGGCCTTCCAGGGTCCGGGCAAGATCCCGTTCATGATCTCATGGCGCAAGTACGTCGATGAGTTCGATGAGGACGGCCTCACCTTGCAGGTGGAGGCGCACGATATCCGCTTCAGCTATCTGCAGCCCGATGAGGTGCTGCTTGCACGCGACCTCATGAACCGCCAAATCGTCGACACGCAGGGCCTGAAGGTCGTGCGCGTAAACGACCTGAAGCTCTCCGTTTCCGGATCGCAGCTGCGCCTGCTCGGCGCCGAAGTCGGCATCCGCGGCATCCTGCGCGGCCTTGCCCCCTGGATCGAGCGCTCGGTCGTCTCGGTCGCGAAGGCGTTCGGCAAGAAGATCGACGAGCAAATCATCGCATGGAACTACATGGACCTGCTGGACCGCGACCTGTCCGAAGTGCAGCTGTCCGTCACCCATAAGCGCCTGGACGAGCTGCACCCCGCCGACGTCGCCGACATTCTGGAGCAGTTGGACCCGCAACAGCGCGCTAACGTGTTCCAGCACCTTGATGACGCCCAAGCAACCGAGGCCATCTCGGAGATGGAAGACGAGTACCAGTCCGACTTCATCGAAAGCTTGGACAACAAGCAGGCTGCAAGCGTGCTGGGCAACATGGACCCGGACGACGCTGCCGACATCGTGCGCGACTTGTCATATGAGCGCGCCGAAACGCTCCTGCGCCTTATGGGCGTGGAAGACGCAGCGGAGATTCGCCGTCTTCTCGGCTACAAGGACGGCACCGCCGGCGGCATGATGACCACGCAGTTCGTATCCGTCGCCGATACCGACACCGTTGGGCACGCGATCGAGGTGCTGCGAGAGCTTCCCGAGGACCATCCTTCCGTCCACTTCGTGTACGTACTGGACGAATACGACAAACTGGTTGGAGTCTGCTCGCTGCGCACACTGGTGCTCACCGACGACAAAACGCCCATGTCGAAGTGCATGTACGACGACCTGATCACCGCAACGCCGGATGAAACCGAAGAGGACGTCTCGGCCGACATCTTCAAGTACGACTTGACCGCCATGCCCGTTGTGGACGAGCACGGCGCCCTGCTGGGCATCGTCACCGTAGACGACGCCTGGGATGCCATCGAAGACGACGTCAGCAGCGACAAAACGAAGACTTCCGTTTGGAAGTGGGTGGGTATCGCGACCGGTGCCGTGCTGTTCTTGATCCTCTACACCCTTGTCGTGCTGCAAATCGCAGGATTCCATTGGAGGTAAGCCGTGGTTTTGAAGCAAAACGACAAGAGGGGGCGCGCAGCCGACATCGACTCGCATAACCCGCTGGAGCGCAGCAGCTTCCATACCGGCGAGGCAACGTTGTCCGCTGAGCAGCTTGCGGAAAAGCAAGCGCTCGAGCAGGCCGGCGGTTCCAACAAACAGAAGAGCAAGCTGCTGCTCATCTTGGCAGCCATGGGCCCGGGCATCGTCACGGCCATGGCAGGCAACGATGCCGGCGGCATCTCCACCTACTCTACCGTGGGCGCACAGTTCGGCTTCGCCACGCTGTGGGTCATCCCTATCATGTGCGTGCTGCTCATCGTGGTGGAAATGACCGCCGCGAAGATGGGCGCCGTCACCGGCAAAGGCTTCGCCGCGCTTATCCGCGAATCCTTCGGCATCAGGCTTACGGCGCTCGCCATGCTCGCGCTGCTCATCGGCAACGTTTGCACCACGTTCTCCGAGTTCGCAGGCATCGCCTCGGGTATGGAGATGTTCGGCGTATCGAAATACATCGCCGTGCCCGTCGCTGCGATAGCCGTCTGGTTGCTTATCGTAGGCGGCAGCTATAAGCGCGTGGAAAAGGTGTTCCTCATCTTGTCGCTAGTGTTCCTCACCTACGTGATCGCAGCGTTTTTAGCGCAGCCGAACTGGGAGGATGCGGCCATCAACACCATCGTGCCCCATGTGGTGTACCAGCAAAGCTTCGTATCGCTGGTCATATCCATGATAGGCACCACCATCGCGCCGTGGATGATGTTCTTCAACCAAAGCAATGTGGTTGAAAAGGGCATCAAGCCCGACGACCTGTTCACGCAGAAGGTTGACGTAGTCTCCGGCACGGTGGCGGCATGCTTGGTCGCATGGTTCATCATCGTCACCACCGGCACCGTGCTGTATCCGCAGGGCATCGTCATCAGCGACGCCGCCGATGCGGCAGCCGCGCTGGCTCCGTTTGCGGGCAAGTACGCCGAGGCCCTGTTCGCCATCGGCTTGATCGCCGCATCGTTCTTGGCCGCATGCGTGCTTCCGCTGACCACGGCCTTCGTCATCTGCGAGGCCTTCGGTTGGGAGGCAGGCGTGTCCTTCAAGTGGAAGGAAGCGCCGCTGTTCAAGAGCATCTTCACGTTCGTCATCGCGTTCTCGGCCGTCATCGTGCTCATCCCGAACATCGACCTCATGGGCGTCATGCTCATGGCGCAGTTCATCAACGGCCTGGTGCTGCCGGTGCTGCTGGTGTTCATGGCGCTGATTTCGTCCGATAAGCGCGTCATGGGCAAATTTAAGTCCGGTCGTGTAACGAAGGTGCTTATCTGGATCACCGTAGGCATCGTCTCCGTGCTTACCGCAATACTGCTCGTTATGCAGGTGTTCGGAATCGGATAGCACGTGGTTGTTCGCTGCGCATCCCGTTAAAGCCGGAGCGCCTCTTCCCAATCGATTTCGGGAAGAGGCGCTTTCTTTTTCGATGCGCTTAACAAGGAATGGTTTTGCAGTGGGTTCTAGCCGGGTTGGCACGCCCACCTAGGCTTGCGTGCTTCGAATGCCGGAAGCGTCGTCGGACGTCTTGCCATGCATGCGGTCGACTATCATCTGCACGGTGATGGAGGACACGTACTCCTCTATTTCGCGTTCAACCAGAGAACATGCGTCGGCGACATCCTGTAGCAAATCGCTTGCCCGCCCGTGATCAACCTTGTTACCCTTCGCTTCTTTGTGCTCCGAATGCGCCCGATCATTTTGCAGCGCGTTCAGCACGTCAAGTATGCTGATTTCAGAAGCGTCCTTTGCAAGGCTGTAACCGCCGTTCTTTCCCGGGCGCGCATGAATGATCCCGGCATTACGCAGCAGTTGCGCTAGCTGAATCAGATAATCGCGAGGGATGGACATTTCCTCGGCAACCTCGCGAGATGAGCATGTCGAGCCTTTTTCCGCCAGATATAGCACCGCACGCATCCCGTATTCGACTGAAGTCTTGAAGTGCACCGTTCCCTCATTCCCGTTCTGCGTTCCGACTCCGTAAACACCACATGCCCCGCATACGCCCGCCGGACCTTCTCCGCCGATACCGGATTCACTGAGATTATCCGCTGCTGAAGGCTGTGTTCCATAAGACACAGCTCGCCAAAACCTAAGTTTGACGCACCGCGCCACGTTTGCTGTTTCGTCGTAGCTATAGCCTGACCCAACGAGTATGCTTATATACTAGCGCAAGCGAAAATCCTCTAGCATATTGCTATGCTTTTTCACACGATGTTAAAGATTTGTCCCCGTTCGAGGAAAAACGACCATGACTTTGAAGCAAGACGTACGCGCATCGGTTCTTGCACGGCGCAAGGAGATTCCCTCCGCTTTGCGCAAGGAGAAGAGCCAGGCGATTTGCGAGCAGTTCCTTAAGGAAATCGATAGCCGATTAGCAAGCGACACGCCTTCGAACGCTTCCAACAGGCAGCTGCGCATCGCTGCCTATGAGCCGATGAACAGCGAAGTAGACGTGCATCCCCTGCTGCATGCAGCATACGAACGTGGCTGGGAAGTCTATCTGCCTTGCATGGCCAAGGATACGCTGGACACGCCTGCGCGCATGGTATTCTTCCCGATCAGGCCAAGCCACTTGACCGAACAGCGCCCCGCCTTCCTCGATCATCCCGCACGCCCTTATCTGCTCGATGACCTGCATATGCAAGGTTGGCAGGAAGTCGACGAGCAGCTGTTCGATATTGCCGTCATCCCCTTGGTTGCCTTCGATGACACCCTTATGCGCCTCGGCTATGGCGGCGGGAACTACGACAGATTCCTCCCGAAGTTGCGTCACGACTGCCTCGTAGCCGGTGTGGCGTTCGAAGAGCAGCGCGTGGATAGCGTGCCCACCGAACCTCACGACCTTCCCCTTCCCCGCATCTTCTCGGCATAACGCAGGCGAGACCAAGACGATAAGCTATGCCGCACGGAAACGGACGAGCAGCAGGGTACCTTCCAGAAAAGGCTGGGGGGGCATCGCGCCTTCCGTAGGTGATTGCATATGACCAGCGCACCTTCCACGGAAGATTGCCTACAAAAAGAGAGGGCTCCGAATGGAGCCCTCTCTTCGCATTCTTTGCCTCTTTTGCGGCCCGCGCCGCACATCGGCGACTATTTCTTCACGCTGATGTTGGACTTATGCAGGATCTTCACCGCAACAACGATGAGCACCGCACCCAGCACCAGGGAAATCCAGGGATTGCCTGTGAAACCGGCAACGACGTAGCACACGAAGCAGACGACCATAACGGTGGTCGCGTACGGCAGCTGCGTTGCCACATGACGCAGGTGGTTGCACTTCGCACCGGCGGACGACAGGATGGTGGTATCGGAAATCGGCGAGATGTGGTCGCCGTACACGGCACCTGCCAGCGTTGCGCCCACGGCAACCAGGAACAGCGGATCGCCCTCGTTGAACACGCCGACCACGATGGGCAGGATCAGCGCGATGGTACCCCAGCTCGTGCCCATGGCGAAGCCGATGAAGCCGGCCACCAGGAAGATGATGCACGGCAGGATGGCCAGGCTCACGCCCAGGCTGTTCAGGAAGCTGCTCACGAAGTCGCCCGTGCCGAGCATGTAACGGCAGCAACCGCCTAGGCTCCATGCCAGCACCAAAATCATGATGGCGCCGACCATGGAACGCACGCCCTCGGAGATGCTCTCCACGAAACCGCTCAGCGTGGTCAGACCGCGCGGCAGGAACATGGCGCCGGCAACGCACAGGGCCACCGTGGCGCCGATGCACAGGCCGCCGACCGGGTTCTCGCCAACGGCAGTGGCAAAGTCAACGCCCTCGAAGAAGCCACCCGTGTACATCATGCCCAGGATGGAGAAGAAGATCAGCACCAGAATGGGCACGATCAGGTCGTACACCTTGCCCTTCTCGGAGATGTTGAGACCCTTGTACTCGTCAATCGCCGTCGATGCGGACTGTTCGATGTCGGCCTGCTCGGTGACGACGGACTCCAGGTTGGTATGGTCGTCGGGGTCAGCCTCGGCCTGCTCCGAAAGACCCATGGTGGACAGCTTCTCCAGCAGCTTGCCGCCCTCGGCAGCAGTGCCCTCGGAGGACTTCGCCTCTGCCTCAGCCGCACGCATCGGACCGTAGTCGTTTTTGCTCGTGATCAGCATGAAGAACACGAAGAAAATGGTGAGCAGCGCGTAGAAGTTGTACGGGATGGACTGCACGAACGTGGTGAAGCCGTCGTCTCCCAGGTAACCGCCGACCGCAACGGCCCACGAAGACACCGGCGCGATGATGCACACCGGAGCTGCCGTGGAGTCGATGATCCAAGCCAGCTTCTCATGGCTAACGTGGAAGCGATCGGTCACAGGACGCATAACCGCGCCGACCGTCAAGCAGTTGAAGTAGTCATCGACGAAGATGATGATGCCCAGCAAACCCGTGAGCACCTGTGCAGCGCGCGCATTCTTGATATGGGTGGACACCCACTCGGCATAAGCGCGGCTGCCACCTGCCGTGGCGATGACCACGGTCAGCGCACCCAGCAACGCAAGGAACAGCAGCAACGCTCCGTTATCGGCGATCTGCAGCGCCATCGCGTTCGGCACATCGGTGAATGCCGTGACCAGCTGGTCGACGCCGACACCGTTGAGGGTGAACTGGTAGATGACCATGCCGACGAATACGCCGATGGTCAGCGACGAGTACACCTCTTTGGTGATGAGCGCCAGAGCCAACGCCAGCAGCGGCGGCACGATGGACCAAGCGCCGGTGCTGATAAGCTCGAAAGCCTCTTCCATTTCCCTTCCCTTTCTCCACAAGGTCCTCAGAGTCCATTGCGAATCAGTATACAAGTGCAGCGGTCGAACCGCATCAGGATTCCGCCCGGAGGGGTTTCACGTGAAACAAAAGGAATAGGTTGTCGGGAAGCGGGTTCTCCACCCGATTGAGCGGCAGACCGGTATGCCGAAAGAGGCGCTTTAAGCGGTGCGGAGTCCACATCGAAAAAGGCGTATCGAGCAACGGAACCTGCTCTTAACCACATCGCTTTAGGCGCGCACGGATACGGAACCCCGGACGCCGAACTCAACTATATATAAAAGAGGCAGACGATAGGTTTCGTCCGCCTCTTCCTTGAAGGAGCTCAGTTTTGCGTGATCGCCCACCCATAACGGCGAACCGTAAACGAAAGGTTATTCCACCCCCTTGCGTTCCTCGGCCAGCTCGTGCTTGAACTCGCGGTCGATGGCGCCCTCGGGGCTGGGCAGGTTGACTTCGAACGGAACGGATTTGGTGAACAGGCTGACCACCGGCACGATGATCAGGGAAAGCAGCATGGCCAGGGCGCCGCAATTGATGGGGCTGGCGATCAGCGGCGTGCCCATCAGCGTGAGCACCATGTTCCCGCTGGTCAGGCACACGCCCACGATGAAGCTGCACCACACGGCGGCCTTGGAGATGCGACCGGAGTACAGGCCCCACAAAAACGGGCCGAGGAACGCACCGGCCAGCGCACCCCAGGAGATGCCCATAAGCTGCGCGATGAACGTGATGGAGGAGTTGTACTGCACCAATGCCAACGCCGCGGAAACGATGATGAACAGCACGATAAGGATGCGCATCCAGCCGAGCTTGCTCTGCTCGCTCATCTTCTTCACCACGTTTCCCTGCAGAAGGTCGAGCGTCAGCGTGGAGGACGAGGTCAGCACGAGCGAGGATAGCGTGGACATGCTGGCGGACAGCACGAGCACGATCACGATGCCGATGAGGATATCGGGCAAGGTGGACAGCATGGTCGGGATGATTGAGTCGTACACCGGAAGGCCGGTGGGGCCCATCTCGATTTTATCGGCGTACAGACGGCCGAAACCACCCAGGAAGTAGCTGCCGCCGGCGACGACGAACGCGAACAACGTGGAAATGATGGCGCCCTGCTTCACCGCCGGGCCGGATTTGATGGCGTAGAACTTCTGCACCATCTGCGGCAAACCCCAGGTGCCAAGGCTGGTCAGCACCACCACGCCGAGCAGGTTGAACAGGTCAGGGCCGAACATGCTCACGAACGGGCCGGCCATCTGCGAACCCTCGGCCGGGATCTGGGACAGCGTGGTGATGGCCTCGCTGAAGCCGCCGTTGTTCAGGATGACCGCCGCGATGACCGCGACGATGCCGAACAGCATGACGATGCCCTGCAGGAAGTCGTTCATAACGGTTGCCATGTAACCGCCCAGAACCACGTATAGGCACGTGATGACGGCCATGCCGATGACGCACACCTCGTAAGGAAGGCCGAACGCCATGCCGAACAGGCGGGACAGACCGTTGTACACGCTTGCGGTGTACGGGATCAGGAACACGAAGATGATCGCCGCGCTGGCAATGCGCAGGCCCTTGGACTTGAAGCGCTTGCCGAAGAACTCGGGCATGGTGGTGGCGCCCAGGCGATGCGTCATCTCACGCGTGCGCGGACCGAGCACCCACCAGGCCAAAAGGCTGCCGAGAATGGCGTTGCCGATGCCGGCCCACACGGCGGCGATGCCGTATTTCCAGCCGAACTGGCCGGCATAGCCGACGAACACCACGGCGGAGAAGTAGCTGGTGCCGTACGCGAATGCGCTCATCCAAGGGCCGACGTTGCGCCCGCCCAGAACGAAACCGTCGACGCTCGTGGTAGTGCGGCGGCAGTACAAGCCGACGCCAACCGCCACGCCGACGAAAATCAAAACCATGCAGATTTTTGCGACCATGATCGTTCCTTTACCGATCGATATCGTGTAGACCGTAAGGCCTTCCCTACTCGGAAAAGCGATTGCCCCTCGTCAGGGACGCGGCTGGGCAAGCGAACACGCCCAAATCGCCCAACCCGGAAACGCACACGGCACAAGCCCGAGTTCGCTGCGAACATACGCCACGTCTAACGGACGCACGCAGCGGCTAAGCCCCGTGTGCTACAGATATCGATAGGAATAATAATAGGAAGGAAGGCAGGGCTTCGTTGAACCGGAGATACCGGCGGCCTTACCTGCGGCATGCATCATTTGAACGTTAGCGGCGCACAGCGCGACAGACAGCTCAGCGGGCTGCTGAGCGCTGCGGAATGCGGCGATATGTCCGTTCACAATGCTCATGGGCGCTACTCTACCACAGTCGAGCGCTTTTCCCTTCACAATTTCTCCGAACGGTAACATTATTTCCTAGCGAAGTGGTTCGTATTAGGAAAAGCGAAGCCGAGCACGTGGCCCGGCTTCGCTTTCATTCAACTTGTTCGCAAGCTTTTAGTAGCGAGAGTCGAAGATGCGCTTCGACTTCTTCTCGCTGCGCGGCAGCTCGCCCATGGGAACGCCCTTCGCCTCGGGAGTGCAGCCGATTTTCGCCTTGAAGATAGCGGCCAACTGCTCCTCGCAGCGCTCGCGCTCCTCGCCCTCAAGCGGCGTCTCGAACAGCACGGTGAGCACATCGCGGCCGTTGATGGCCTCGATCATCACCTGATACTCAGACGATGCGCCGTCGGTGAACTGCAGCACCTCCTCGATCTGGGAGGGGAACATGTTGCAGCCCTTCACCTTGACCATGTCGTCGGTGCGGCCCGTCAGGATGTCGATGCGCGGATGGTGGCTGCCGAACTTGCACTTGCAGTCGCCGGGGATGATGCGCGTAAGGTCGTGCGTGCGGTAGCGGATGAGCGGCGCGCCTTCCTTGCGCAGCGTGGTGAGCACCAGCTCGCCCACTTCGCCGTCGGGCAGCTGCTCGCCGGTTTTCGGGTCGATGATCTCGCAGTACACGTAGTCTTCCCAGATATGCATGCCGTGATGCTCTTCGCAGGAGATGCCGATGCCCGGGCCGTAGATCTCGGTCAAACCGTAGATGTCGAAGATCTCGATGCCAAGCTCGTTGGCGATGCGCTGACGCATCTTCTCGCCCCAGCGCTCGGAGCCGATGACGCCCTTGCGCAGGTAAAGCTTGTCGCGCAGGCCGCGCTTCTCGATCTCCTCGGCAAGCAGCAGCGCATAGCTGGACGTGCCCGTGATAACGGTGGAGCGCAGATCCTGCATCATCTGCAGCTGCTTTTCGGTGTTGCCGGGGCCCATGGGGATGGCCATGGCGCCCAGGCGCTCGCAGCCCAGCTGGAAGCCGATACCGGCAGTCCACAGGCCGTAACCAGGGGTGATGTGGATGCGATCGGTGTTCGTGATACCCGCCGTCTCGTAGCAGCGCGCGAACATGGTGGCCCAATCGTCGACGTCCTTCTGGGTATAGGGGATGACGACCGGGGTGCCCGTGGTGCCCGAGGAGCTATGGATGCGGATGATCTTCTCATCCGGCACGGCCTGCAGTCCCAGCGGGTACGCCTCGCGCAAATCCGCCTTTTCCGAGAACGGCAGTTTCTCGAAATCTTCCTGGGTTTGCACGTCGGACAGATCGATGTCCTTGAATTTGCGAGCGTAGAAAGCCGAGCGGTCCTTCAGCGTTTTGAACTGCTCTTTGATAATCTCAAGCTGCTCCGGCCTCATCTGCATAGTATTCTCCCTTGTTCAAATGGCTTGCATCGTTTTTATTCATGCTGTGTGAGGAAAAGTGCGTAGGCGCTTCAAGCCCGAAAAAGCTACGGGAAAGCACGACAAATCGGCCCCAAGCCTTACAGGTCTTGAAGCTAAAGCCATCGACCAGCCAACGCGTTGCGCGCGGCTGAGAAAAAGTGGATGTCGAATACCGAAGTCATAGTGGTCATTGTAGGCCAAACAGCACCGCAAACAACCCCAAAACCGGCAACGGGACCGGAAATCGGTCCCGTTGCCGGGTTATGCGGTGTTTTGTGACGCTATTCCTTTACCGCCACATCGATAGCTTGCAGGTTCATATCCACGAAGCGGGGCTTCACGCATGAGGTTACCGCTGCACGAAGATCATCAAGGTCGATAGGCACGCATCCGGTCTGCAAGGCTTTGGCAAGAAGCAGGCTGTTGAGCACCTTAAGGCTACCGGCCGCTTTCGTGAGCGCCTTATCGTCGACGGGCACGAGCTTCGCCTGCGTACCTGCAAGCGCGCGCTCCATGTTCGCAACCACATTGCTAGCACGATACGGGTCCTTCGACAACGCCGCCGTTACCGGCTGGATCGCGGTGGTGGCGAACACCAGCGTCCCTTCCGGGGCAAGGTAGGGCAGCACGCGCGCGGCCTCGGCCGGCTCGAACGCGATGACCAGATCGGCGGTTCCCCGGCTGACCAGGGGCGCGTGAACCTGTTCGCTCTTGTTGCCGATGCGCACGTGCGACACCACGTTGCCGCCGCGCTGCGCCATGCCGATGGTCTCGGCCGTACGCACCTTCCAGCCCTTCTCCAAGGCGGCCTGGGCAAGCACCTTCGCGGCCAATACGGTTCCCTGGCCGCCCACGCCCGTAAGCAGGATGTTCAGCATGCTAGGCCTCCTTCTTCTTGCTAGCGGCGTCAACCACGGAGATGCAGTCGAACGGGCACACCTGCGTGCACAGCCCGCACCCGTTGCATTGGCCGGCGTCGATGAACGCCTGACCGCGCTCCCCGCTTTTCGGGCCGCGTGCGTCGGCGTTGAAGCCGATGCCAGGGCATCCGATCTCGGTGATGCACTTCTTGCAGCCCGTACAACGCTTCGCGTCCAACACCACGGGAGCCGCCGGCTTAAACAGCTGCACGCAGGGGCTTTCGAACAGGATGGCGGAAGGCCCCTCGAAATCGATCGCCTGGCGTGCAGCATCGATGGATTGCTGCAGGTTGAGCGGATCGGCATGAACGACGCACTCGAAGCCGACCGCCTTCAGCACGCCTTCGATGGAAACCGGCTTGCGACGCTCGCCCATCAGCGTGACGCCCGTGCCCGGGTGCGGCTGGCTGCCCGTCATGGCAGTGGTGGCGTTGTCCAGCACACATAGCGTGAAATCATGGCCGTTGTATACGGCGTTCACGATTCCCGGCAAACCGCTGGCGAAAAACGTCGAGTCGCCTACGAACGCCAGGGCCTTCTTCTGGGGCTCAGCCACGGAAAATCCCTGCGCCATGGTGATGCCGGCGCCCATGCACAGGCACGTATCCACCGCATCGAGCGGCATGGCGTTGCCCAGCGTATAGCATCCGATATCGCCGCAGAGCACCGCGGGCGTCTTGCTCAGCGCGCGCTTCACAGCGTAGAAGCTGCCGCGATGCGGGCAACCAGGGCACAGCACCGGCGGGCGCACCGGCAAAGGCTGCTCGGGATCGGCGGCTTCGTAGGATGCCGGTGCATCGGTTTCAGCAAGCTCGGGAACGCCAAGGTAGACGGCCAGGCGGGCAAGGATGTCATCGACGTCGTTCTCGCCGCGATCGCGCGCCTCGCCCGTCAGCTTGCCATGCGTGTTGTATTCGGCATGCGTCTTGCCGGCGAATGCCAGCAGCTCATCTTCCAGCACGTGATCAAGCTCTTCGAGCACGAGTACGTCGCTCAAACCCTTGGCGAACTCCGCGCACGTACGCTCGGGGAACGGGAAAGGAGTACCCACCTGCCAGAAGCGATACGCCGGCAGCTGCACGCCGCGTTCGTTCGCGCGTTCCTCGAGCAAGCGAAGCGCTTCAAGGGCATATGCCGCCGACACGCCGCCGGCGACGATGCCGTAACGGGTTATCTTGCCCGCCACGCGACGCTCATCGACGGGATTGAACGCGCCGAAAACGGGGTTCGTCGCATAATCGACCGCGATTGCGCGCAGGCGCTCGTTGATCTCCCCATGCCCCTCATAGGCACGCTTCGGGAAGATGACCCAGCGCGGATCACGCTCGAAGCCTTCCTCGGGCACGGGCTTGGCATGCGTCTCCTCGGCGACATCGAAGAACGTCGAAGCATGGCACACGCGCGTGGTGGGGCGCATGATCACCGGCGTCTTGTAACGCTCCGACAGCTCGAACGCGGCCTTCATCATGGCGAAACCCTGATCGGGCGTTGCCGGGTCGAGAACCGGGACCTTGGCGAAATTGCCGAACCTGCGCGTATCCTGCTCGGTTTGCGACGAGATAGGGCCGGGATCGTCGGCAACGAACAGCACCGTGCCGCCCTTCACGCCCACGTAGTTCAAGCTCATCAGCGGGTCGCTTGCCACGTTCAGACCCACCTGCTTGCAGGTGAACAGCGTACGTGCGCCGCAGTACGATGCGCCGGCGAGCAGCTCGAGCGCGCTCTTCTCGTTCGTTGACCATTCAACGTGGACACCCTGAGCGGCACCGGAAGCATGCAGCTTCGCCACGGTTTCCGTCACCTCGGACGATGGCGTTCCGGGATAGCCGGCGACTACGCGCACCCCCGCCTCAAGCGCGGCATGAGCGAACGCCTCATTGCCCATAAGCAGTTTTTTCGTCATATGTTTCCCCGCTCCAAAGCCAATTTCAGGAATCGCTCCTGCGCTGTTTCACGTGAAACAGCGTGGAGGGAATCGTCTTGATACCTGTTCATGATAGCAAAAGGGCGACAGGTTACCCCGTCGCCCTTTCGCAAGCGGCCTGCTTTATGCCTCGGCCATGGCCTTCTTCATGTCGATGATCTTCTGGCGAGCACCGTCGCAGCCGGTGCCCATGATCTGCACCGCCAAGATTGCCGCGTTCTTCGCGCCGTTGATGGCGACGGTGGCAACCGGCACGCCAGAAGGCATCTGCACCATGGACAGCAGCGAATCCAGACCGCCCAGGTCGCTCGTCTTCATGGGAACGGCGATAACCGGGTCGGGGGTGTAAGCGGCAACCACGCCGCCCAGGTGAGCTGCCTTGCCGGCAGCAGCGATGATGACCTTGATGCCGCGCTCATGCGCAGTAGAGGCCCACTCGTGCACCTCAGCAGGCTTACGGTGCGCGCTGGCCACCTTCACCTCGTACGGCACGCCGAACTCCTCAAGCTGCTTCATGCAAGGCTCCATGGCGGGCATATCGCTTTCGGAGCCCATGATGATGCCGATAACGGGATTCTTATGATCGCAAGACATTTCGCAACCCTTTCAACACGTGATTTGCTCTCAAAGGCAGTGTAGCGCGGAAGAGGGAGCATAAGGAAAACCGCACGCAAATTATGGGAGATCGGAATACGCCAAAGCCAGGGAAGCGGGAACAGCAAAATCAGGAAAGCAAAACCGAGAAAGCTGGACCCAAACAGCAAGAGCAAAAGTGCGAAACCCGTTTAACGGGTTAGGAAAAGCAACAGGCCCGATGGCTTTCACCATCGGGCCTGTAAAGTTCATGGTGGTCGGAGGGGGACTTGAACCCTCGGCACGGGGATTTTCAGTCCCCTGCTCTACCAACTGAGCTACCCGACCAGAAGTCGTTCGTTGCGAACGCAAGATAGTATAATACGGCAGTGCGTGTCATTCGTCAACCCTGATTCCGAACTTTTTTGAGATGCGCTTTCTTCTCGAAGGAAAGCGCCCAAACCAGCCCTTAAGCGAGCGCGTGACCAGCAGATATGCCAACTCGCTTAAGACCGCTCGGCAACGATTTGCGAAATCAGTCGCTGAACCAGACCACGCCAAGAAAGACTTGGCTAGCTCGCAACTGACAGCGGTAACGAATCCATGCACAATCGCTTAGCAGATGACCGAAAAATCACCGCCAAAAGCGCGGCCTGCGCATCCTTTCGGCAGCGCACCTTGCTACTTGCACTCGGCGCAGCCACTGCCGAACAGCAGCTCCTTCTCCTCGCCGGGAAGCACGGCGCGAGCCTGATCGCGCAGGTTGTTCACACCGATGAAGAACTGGCGCATCATGACGACCAGCAGGTAGCGGCCCTTCGGGGTCAGCGTCAGCTCATCGGCATTGTCGGTAGCGAACGCGCCCGAGGCCTTCATGAACGCCATCTCCACCGGCAGGCCCATCTCCACCGAGCAACCGAAGTCCTTCTTGAACTGGCGCTTATCAAGGCGCAGGCCGAACAGCTGCATCATGAAGCGGTAACGCATGCGATCGCGCTTGCTGAAGGTGGTTTTGCCCATAATGGACATATGACCTGCTTCAATGCACTTATTGTAATCCCTCACGCTGAAGGTGTTCACATACAGGTTGCTGCCCAGGTACGTGATGCCGCCGCTGCCGATAGCGGGATATTCCTCGTAGTCGACCACGTACTCGTCGATCATGGCGTCCTCGCCAGCGGCAGACGTGTTCCTCTTGTTGAACGTCCACGCCGAACCGTGCTCGAACAGGTGCAGCGGGCCGCCCGTCAGCAACTCGCAGATGATCTCGTAGTACTTCTGCTCGCGGGCGTAATCCACCTTGCCCACGGTGCGGGCCAGGCTGCGCTCAACCGATGGCGACGCCATCAACGGATAGAACGTGGTCTGCGTGCAGCCGCTCTCGATGACGCGCTCGATATCGTTGATCAAGATATCCTCGGTTTGCGCCGGGAAGTTGAAGATCATATCGGCGTTCATGGACACGAAGTACGGGCTGGCATCCTGGATGCGCTCGAGGATCTCCTGGCCGCAGCCGTACTTGTCATAGCGGTCCATCTGCTTGAGCAGGCCATCGTCGAAGCTCTGCACGCCCACGGACAGGCGCTGCACGCGGCCCTGTAGCTTATCCAGATAGCTGGGAATCAGGTGGTTCGGGTTCGTCTCGCTCGAAACCTCCTGGATGTTGAACAGCTCGCGCGCCTGGTCGATGGTGTCGCACAGCTCATCGATCATGATGGTGGGGGTGCCGCCGCCGATGTAGACGCTGTCGAAGTCGTAGCCCAGATCCTTCAGCATACGCATCTCCTTGCGCATGTTCTCGAAGTACGGACGGGCTCGCTCCTCGCTGAACGGGAACCTGTTGAAGCTGCAGTACGGGCACAGGCGCTCGCAGAATGGCACGTGCATGTACAGCATGTAGCGTTTTCCCTGCTCAGGCGCAGGCATCATCACCTCATCGGTGGGTTTGAGCTTCAGGTACTGGTTCGTGCATTGGCGAACCACGTTCGTAAGCAGGCGCTCTGACAGCATGTACGCGCGCTCCTTTTCTCGTCCTAGTGAAAACGGTAGGAATTATATCCTACCGTTTCAGTCTCATATAATCTCGACGAAAGCTTCGCTCCCCGTGCACGAAAGGCGCGGTCCTACGCCCAGGCTCCGCGACCTGCAGCGGCCTTCGCGCCGATGTCGGAGCGCAGCTGTTTGCCCTCGAAGTTGATGACGTCGCAGGCCTCGTAGGCCTTCTCGCGGGCTTCGTCGAACGTCTTGCCCAACGCAACCACGTTCAGCACACGGCCGCCGGCGGTGACGAGCTCGCCATCGGCGTTGCGGGCGGTGCCGGCATGGAACACCGTCACGCCATCCATGGCCTCGGCATCCTCAACGCCCAGGATGACCTTGCCCTTCTCGTACTTGCCCGGGTAACCGGCGGAAGCAAGCACCACGCACACGGCCCACTGATCGTCCCACTCGAGCTCGATATCGTCGGGGCGGCCTTCGGCCACGGCCATCATGACATCGACCAGATCGGTCTTCAGGCGCGGCAGGACGACCTGCGTCTCGGGATCGCCGAAACGCGCGTTGTACTCCAGCACCTTCGGGCCCTCGGGCGTCAACATGAAACCGCCGTAGAGCACGCCGCGGTAATCGTTCTTGAAGGGCTCGCGCGCCGTTGCGGCTGCGGCGACCCGCATCATGTGCGTCATGTTCGCCAGCTCCTCATCGGTGACGATGGGCACCGGGGAGTACACGCCCATGCCGCCCGTGTTCGGACCGCGGTCGCCGTCGAAGGCGCGCTTGTGGTCCTGGGCGGTTGCCATGCAGTGAGCCTTGCCGCCGGAAACGAACGCGAGCAGCGAGCACTCCGGGCCGGTCAGGCACTCCTCCACGACCACCTTAGAGCCTGCTGAGCCGAACGCGCCGTCGAAGCAGCTGCGCACGGCGTCCTCGGCAACCTCGATGGTGTCGGCAACCACAACGCCCTTACCAGCCGCCAGGCCATCGGCCTTCACGACGACGGGGGCGCCCAGCTCATGCACGTACGCAAGCGCCGGCTCAAGCTCGGTGAAGCTGCCATAGCGAGCCGTGGGGATGCCGTTGGCCTCCATGAACTCCTTGCTGTACGTCTTGCTGCCCTCAAGCTGCGCACCCTGCGCATCCGGGCCGAAGACCGCCACGCCGGCTTCGCGCAGCACGTCGGCCACGCCCGCCACCAGCGGCGCTTCCGGGCCGATGACCACCAGGTCGATGGCGTTGCCCTTCACGAACTCCAGAACGGCCTGGCCGTCCTCGGCGTTCAGGCCCGCCACGTTCTGCGCGACGGATTCCGTTCCGCCGTTGCCCGGGGCCGCGTACAGGTTGTCGGTACAGGGGGATTTCGCCAAGGCCCACGCAATGGCGTGCTCACGGCCGCCGCCGCCCAAAACCAAGATGTTCATGTAACTAACCCTCCATTTCCAGCTCTCGGATAATATGCGTGTGCGGGACTGCAGACTTATGCAGCCCCGCACGGGATTCGCTTCTCTATTCAGTGACAGCAGCCCATCAAGCTTATCGGCGCCTTACCAGCCGCGCATGATGGTCTGATCGCGATCGGGGCCGACGGCCACGATGCTGATGGGCACACCCACCTTCTTCTCCAGATACTCCACGTAGCTCTTGGCGTTCTCCGGCAGCTCGTCGAACGTGCGGCAGGCGGTGATATCCTCGCCCTTCCAGCCAGGCAGCTCCTCGTACACGGGCTTGGCGTGGAACAGCACGCTTTGCTGCATGGGGAAGTAATCGTAACGCTCGCCATTGCACTCGTAAGCCACGCACACCTTGATGGTGTCGAAGGCGGAAAGCACGTCGAGCTTGGTCAGGGCCACGTCGGTCAGGCCGTTGACATCGGCGGCATAGCGCGCGATGACGGCGTCGAACCAGCCGCAGCGGCGCTTGCGGCCCGTGGTCACGCCGTACTCATGGCCGACCTGGCACAGCGTCTCGCCTTCCTCGGCCTCAAGGCCTTCGCCGCCGTCCTCGGCGTACTTCAGCTCGGTGGGGAAAGGACCGCCGCCGACGCGGGTGATGTAGGCCTTCTGGATGCCCAGCACGCGGTCGATGTTGACCGGGCCCACACCCGAACCGGTAGCAGCGCCGCCGGCGCAGCAGGAAGAGGACGTGACATAGGGGTACGTGCCGTGGTCGATGTCAAGCAGCGTGCCCTGCGCGCCCTCGAACAGGATGGACTTGCCCTCGCGCACGGCGTTGTTCAGCATCTGGCTGGTCTCGGCCATGTACTGCTTGAGGATGCGGGCGTACGGCAGGTACTCCTCGCAGATCTCCTCGACCGTGTAGGTGTGCAGGCCGTAGATCTTCTCCAGGATGGCGTTCTTCTGGACAAGGGCGGTCTCGACCTTCAAGCGGAAGATCTTCTCGTCCATGAGGTCCTGGATGCGGATGCCCTTGCGAGCCGCCTTGTCCTGGTAGCACGGGCCGATGCCGCGCTTGGTGGTGCCGATCTGATGATCGCCCAGAATCTTCTCGTCGGCGCCGTCGAGATCTTTGTGGTACGGCATGATGACATGCGCGTCGCAGCTGATCTTGAGATTCTTGCAGGAGATTCCCTCGGCCTCGAGCATGGCCATTTCCTTGACCAGCACACCGGGGTCCACCACCACGCCGTTGCCGATGACGGGGATGGCGTTCTCGTACATGACGCCGGAGGGCATCAGATGAAGCGCCAGCTTCTTGTCGCCGTGGATAACGGTATGGCCTGCGTTGTTGCCGCCCTGATAACGGACGACGTAATCGTATTCGCTAGCAATGAGATCGGTGATCTTGCCTTTGCCTTCGTCGCCCCATTGGGCGCCAACCAGAACGGTGCTGGGCATGTGTGCGCATCCTTTCGATAACAGTGTCGCAACCCTCACAGTGTACTACAGAACCACTTCGGTAAGGCCCGGATCGGCCACGCGCATGGTTTCAACGATTTCTTCATGGCAGGTCAACAGAATGACCTGGCGATGACGAGCCAGCTGGGCCAACGCCTTCGCCGCGCCCGCACGACGCTGGGAATCGAAGTTCACCAGGATGTCGTCCGCGATGATGGGAACGGCACGTCCCACGTTGTCGGCGGTGACGAGCAGCGCAATGCGCAGCGCCAGGTACAGCTGCTGGCACGTGCCCAACGATAGATGCACGGGCTCGCGCACGGTGCGCAGCGCATCGGTCACCTGAAGGCGGCCGTCGGCGCTCATGGACACCTTCACCCACTTGCCCTCGGTCATCAGGCTGAGCAGCTCGCTTGCGCGGGCGTACACCTCGGGCTGGCTTTTGCTCTCCCATGACGCTATGGCCGCCTCGAGCATATGGCGCGCGAGCAGCAGCTTCGCGAACTCCATGGCCGCCTCATTGCGGCGGGTTTGGAGCTGCTGGGCCTGAAGCTTGAGCTCGTCGAAGCTGCGCTCCCCCTTTGCCTGGGAAAGCAGCTGGCGAAGCTCGCCGTAGCGGCGGTTCAGGTGCTCGCTCGTCTCCATCAGGCCCTCGCGCTGGCGCGTCTTGCGCGCGATGAACGCATCCACGGCTTCGAGCGTGCCGCGTTCGCGGCGCATGCCGATTTCGGCGTACAGGCCCTCGCGCGTCTCGCGGGCCTTCTCAAGCGACTCCTCCAATGCGGTGCGGCGCGACACGAGCGCCTGCTTTCGCTGCACATACAGGGCGTTCTCCGCGCGCACGTCCTTCGCCTCGTCGAGCAGCGCGCGGGCATGGCGCAGGGAGTCTTTCGCCTCGGAAAGCCCCGCGGCGACAAGCTCGGCCTGCACAGCCTGGCGCTGTTTCCCCTGTTCAGCAAGGCATGCTTCCAGCTTCTTCTTGTCCTGCAGCATGACCCAGTGCCGGTCCTGAACGCGCTGGGAGCGCTCATCGTCTTTCCTACCCGGCTTGAAAAGCATGATCAGCGAGGCCGCGGCAAGCACCACCGCCACCAGCACCAGGAAAAAGCCCAGCGCGGTGAACGACAGGCTGGTTATCTCGCGGCCGTGCATGAACAGCGGGATGCCAGCGAACATGAAGGCCACCGGCAGCACTACGGAAAGCCCGATCTGCACGCGCTGCTGGCGGCGGACGCGCATGGTCTCATCTTGCTCATCCTGCGTCTCGAGCATCGCCTCGTAGGCCGCCTTCGAAGTTGCGTAGTTATCGCGCGCCAGGTCGACGGCGTGCTCCATCTTCACCTCCTGAGCGGCGAGGGCCTCGATGCGGTCGCGCAGATGGCGCTCCTCGGTAGCCGTGATGCCCGCCAGCTCTTCGGGGTGCTCGCGCTGCGCAAGCCTATGCTCGCAACGCAGGCTCTCCTCCTGAGCGCGCAGTTCTGCGATCTTCTCCTGCAGGTCGGCTTCATCCGCTTCGGTCTTCTCCAGCGTTTTGCGATTCGCCTTCAGCGTTTCGATGGCGGTGTTCAGGTCGCCGATCTTCGCCAGCAGCTCATCGCGCTGCGGCTTCAGCTCGGCGAACTCGTGGTCCTCCCGCTTCAGACGCTCCACGCAATCGGATTCCGCGGCGATGCGCCGGCGTAGGTCGTCTTGTTCCGATTCGAGCTTCACCAGGGATTTCTCTGATGCGGCAGCCTTCGAGGTGAACTGCGACAGGCGCTCCTGCAGCGCCGCAAGCGCATGCGCCGGGGAAGCCCCCGTGCCGGAACCGGCCGTGAGCAGCTTCGCCGTCACATCGGTGGTGTTGCGCAGCTGGCGCAGCTCATCGCTGGTCAGGCTGAACATGGTGCGGTACGTTTCGCGGTCGATATCGTCGGCGACCGACGTGTCGCCCTGCAGGCCATCGGCGTTGCGGATGCGCGAGACCTGCGAGGCCTCGGAACCGTCCTCGTTGGCGAAAAACAGCGTTCCCGCCCGTTCAGCGTTATCGGGCTTGTAGGTGTTGCGTTGGCCGCGGGCTTCTTCCCAGCCGAACAAAACACCGCCAACGAACTGGGCAAACGTGGTCTTACCGGCCTCGTTGCGGCCGAACACCACGTTCATGCCCGGTCCAAACGGCCCGATCAGGCGATTGGAGAACGCGCCGAACGCATCCATCTTGATATGTTCCAGGTATTTGCCCACTAGCGCTCTTCCCCTTGCGACAGCATATCGAGCACCAGGTCCTCGGCCTGCTCCGACAGCTTGCCCACCCTGCCGGCGCAGCTCGACGGCATCTGCAGACCGCGATCGAGGAATTCCTGCTGCAAGAACGCCACCTGCTCTTCGGGAAGGGACCGCTGCGTATCGGCCACGCGCAGAAACACCGCCGGGAACAGGCCCTCTTCGCGCAAAGCCTGCTTATCGCGCGGTTCCTGCGTTTCATCGAGCATGGTGTCGCAGAAGAACGGGGCATACGAATCGTTAACGTGTTTGCGCAGGTCCTCGATCACATCGGGGCGAGAAAGCACCTCGTGAAGCGCGGTCGTGCCCGTCAACACGATGCGCGAGATCATCTCCTCGCAATGCGCTTTGCCGTTCACGCGGAACAGCTCCCGCATGACCAGGTCGCTGATCTCGGGCAATGTCGCGCAATCGGACACGTCGACGCGCAGGCGCTGCCACACCACGCTTGCCGTGGGGATAAACTCAAGCTGCGGTGCCGCACCTTCTGAAAGCGTGACGAGCTGAACCCCGCGCGGGCCCGTTTCCTTGATGTCGCGCCCTTGGATGCAACCGGGGAACGCGATTCGCGGATCGGCCCCGCTGGGGTGGATATAGCGCATGTGGATATGCCCGCATGCCCAGTAGTCCATGCCAGCAGAAAGCAGCACCGAAGGGTTGACCGGCGCTTTCACGGGATCAAGGTTCAATCCGGTATGCAGCATGCCAATGGCGAAAGGGGCCTGCGCAACGTCAGGTTCGCGCTGCTGCAATGCCGTTAGCGCGGCAGCGCGCGTGATGCCGTCGGCTATGCATTCATCAATGGGCCACGATTGGTTGTAATACCCGCGGCCGCCGATGATGCAGAGCGGCTTGCCATCGCGCCTATACAGCTCGAAACCCGGCTTATCCGCCGGCAGCATGTGCGCATTTTCCGGCAGGGAGAACGCGCTTTGCTGCCACGAGGTGTAAGGGTCGTGATTTCCCGTAATCAGGTATGCCGGGATGCCCGCCTTCCCTAGCGCGCGCATTCCTTCGAAAAACCGCAGGTAGTCGCCATATGACGCACGCGACGCGTCGAACACGTCTCCCGCGATGACCACGAAATCGACCTTGCGGGAAATAGCCGTGTCTATCACGCGATCGAACGCCTCCGCGATGGCCTGCACCAGTCGGGCAGCCCATGCCGGCGACACCTTGGCAAGGCCGCGGAAAGGCGCACCAAGATGAAGGTCGGCGGTATGAAGGAATGTCAGGCTCTCAGTCATAGCTTCAGTTTACCCCGACCTTGTGGTTGCGTGTGTTACATATAGTCGGGAACGCGCGAATCGTCGATGAAGTCCATGAAGCGCGTGTATTCCGCGTTAAAGGCAAGCGTGATATCGCGCGTGGGACCGTTACGGTGCTTGGCGACGATCAGCTCGGCGGTGCCCAGGTCGGGACGGTCCTCGCTTTCCGCCTCCATCTCGTCCATGCTTCGGTCGATGAACATGACGATGTCGGCGTCCTGCTCGATAGCGCCGGATTCACGCAGGTCGGAAAGCATCGGGCGCTTCTTGCCGCGCATTTCCACGGCACGGGAGAGCTGCGACAGCGCGATGACGGGCATGTCCATTTCCTTGGCGAGCACTTTCAAACCACGGGAAATCTCGGCGACCTCGACCGCACGGTTGCCGTCGCGACGCGCCTGCGGCGGCTGCATCAGCTGCAGGTAGTCGACGATGATCAGGCCCTTCTCGGCATCGCGCAGCTCACGGCGCGCCTTCGCGCGCAGCTCGAGAATGGACAGCGCCGGCGTATCGTCGAACTCGATCTTCAGCTTGGAAAGGTTGCTGGAGGCCTCGATGATGGCCGCCCAGTCCGCGTCCTGCACCTGACCGGCACGCAGCTTCGACAGGCTCACGCGCGCTTCGGATGCAAGGACACGCTGCACCAGCTGGGAGGCGCTCATTTCCAGCGACAGGAACGCCACCGTGGCGCCCAGTTTCGCCGCGCTCGTGCACAGGTTCAGGGCGAAGGCCGTCTTGCCGACACCAGGACGTGCTGCAAGGATGACCAGGTCGCCGCCGCGGAACCCGTGGAACAGGTCGTCGACGTCCTTGAAGCCCGACGCGACGCCCGAAATCTTGTTCTCCTGCGCCGCCATCTCCTGCAGCTCTTCGAAGGCATCCACCAGCAGCGTATCGATGCCCGTGAACGCGCTGGAAACGCGTTTCTCCGTGACAGCGAACAGCGTTTTCTCCGCCTGCTCGACGACGACGCCCAGGTCGTCGGGGGCATCGTAGGCAAGCGAGCGAATCTCACCGGATGCGCGAATCAAATCGCGCAGGATGGACGTACGCTTGACGATCTCGACATGGTTCTGCCAGTTGACCAGGGCGAACGAATTACTGGCAAGCTCTAGGATGTACGCCTGTCCGCCAACGGCCTCAAGTTGGCCTGTTGCCTTCAGGTTGTCGGCGACCGAGATTTGGTCGAGGGGGATGTGACGCGTGTAAAGGTCAAGCATCGCCTCGAATATACGCTGATGGGCAGCGCGATAGAAGTTGTCGGGGATGAGCTTCGCTGCAACGTCCTCAATGGCTTCCTGGTTGAGCAGACACGCTGCTAGCACCGACTTCTCGGCCTCGATGTTCTGGGGCTCCATTTTGCGAATCGAGGAGCTCTCAGGCACCTCGGGAGCGAAATCGGGATTGTAGGGAACGTCAACGGGCATGCTGCTCATCCTTTCTTGTATTCGGCTTATCATACCGCAGTCGGAGCTGCACCGCCGACACCGCAGAGCGTCATCGACAGAAGAGCCAAGCAAAAGTGATGCTATGCACACCCTCTGAATCTCTGCCGGACAATAATGCACCCCTTTTCAGCTGAACGGGATAAGCGTTATTCAAAATACCCAGATAGGATTCGCTCACCCCTTTAACCTTCATACAAATGAAGATTCGCTAATGGGCCACATATAGAAAAATCCCCCGCACTAACGTACGGGGGATTTGCTAGTTCGCTTTAAAGCGCTGAGTTATTCAGCAACCTCTTCAGCAGCAGCTTCCTCGGCGACAGCCTCGGTCTCGACCTCTTCGGCCTCTTCCTCGGCAGCAACCTCGTCGATGCCCACCAGCAGCGTGACCGTGGCCTTGATGTCACGGTAGATGGAGATGACGACCTCGTGCTGACCGGCGGTCTTGATGGCCTTGCCAGCCTCGACGCGACGGCGGTCGATCTCCACGCCCAGAGCCTCCTTGATGGCCTCGGCGATCTGGGTGGCGGTAACGGAGCCGAACAGCTGGCCCTCTTCGCCGACCTTCGCGTCGACCTTCACGGAAGCACCGTCGAGCACGGACTTCAGCTTGTCAGCATCGGCCAGGCGAGTAGCCTCGCGCTTAGCGATGTTGTTCTTGCGCATCTCCAGCTGCTTCAGGTTGCCCTTCGTAGCCAGGATGGCGATGCCCTGCGGCATCAGGTAGTTGTTGGCAAAACCGGGGGCCACGTCCACGACGTCGCCTTCGCCGCCCTTGCCCTTGAGCTCTTGGAGCAGGATGACTTTCATGGTTCCTCCTTGCGCCTAGCGATTGCGACGGTCGCCGCGGCCGCTAATTGCGGGAACCGCGTAGGGCATCAGAGCCATCTCGCGAGCGCGCTTCACGGCGTTCGCGATGTCACGCTGGTGCTGGGTGCAGGCACCCGTCACGCGGCGCGGCTTGATCTTCCCGCGGTCGGTAACATACTTGCGCAGCATCTGAGTATCTTTGTAGTCGATGTACTCCGCGTCCTCTTTGCAGAACTGGCAGTACTTGCGACGAGGCTGCTTCGCGTAATCGGACATTTGGTAAACCTCTTTCGCTTAAAACGGGATGTCTTCGTCGTAAACCGAAGCAGAGGCATCTACGATCGGAGCTGCAACGGGAGCGGCCATCGGAGCGGGCTGCGGGGCGTAACCTGCGGTCATACCGTTGTCGTAACCCTGATTGGCGTTATTGCCGTTGCGGCTGGACATGAACTCCAACTCGTCGACGATCACTTCAAGCTTGCTGCGGCGCTGACCATCGCGCTCCCACGAGCTGTAGCGAAGCTTGCCCTCGATGGCCACTTTCGTGCCCTTCGTAAGGTAGGGCTGCAGCTTCTCGCCACGGGTGCCGAACATGGTGCAGTCAACGAAGTTCGGGTAATCCTCCCATTCGCCGGTCTGCTGGTTCTTGCGCCGGTCGTTGACCGCAACACCGAACCCCAGGATGGCCATACCGCTTTGCGTGGAACGAATTTCGGCGTCGCGCGTAAGATTTCCGCTGATCATGACACGATTGATGCTCATGTGTATCTACCTCTTCTCATGCTGGGACCTTGAAGGCCCCTACGTAATCCTATTCGCGGTCGGTGCGCTTCACGATCATGTGGCGAACAACGACATCAGAGATGCGCAGCACGCGATCGAGTTCTGCAACCTCGGCGGGATCAGCGTGGAAATCGATGAGGGTGTAGACACCGTCGGTCAGACCATTGATCTCGTAAGCGAGTTTACGCTTGCCCCACTCGTCAACGTTGTCGACGGAACCCTCGGCGGACGTGATAACGCCTTGGATACGATTCATCGTATTTGCACGGGTTTCCTCGTCGGTAGACGGAGCAATAATAAACAGCAGTTCGTAAGCCTTCATCAGCTCACCTCCTTTGGACTTTACGGCCCCGGGCTGGTGAAGGCACACACCGGGGCAGGAATTAGCCTGACCATATTATCAAGCCCGATTCCTTAATTCCAGCCTTTGACCTTGCTTTCTTTCTTCTGCACCGTTTCAACACATCGCCGCACCCCAGACGGCAGGCCCCTGCTCCACAGCCTGCCGTCTGCCCGCAATTGCAACTATAAGCACGCCATCTTGCATAACCCTTGTCGAAATGACGAAGGCGGTTCACCTGAACCTTGCAGGTGAACCGCCTTCTCATCTATCTCAAGCCCTAATTTTGAGCTTTTCAGGCTATTCCTCTTCGTAATCCTCAGCTTCTACGTCAAACTCAGTCTGATCTTCTGCGGTGTACTTCTCGTCGATCTCATCATCGCTATACTCGCCCGGAGCCTTCAGGGCGATCATGAAGTTCGGGGCCTCGCCGATGTATGCCGGCTCATCCTCGAACTCGACGACGCCGTCCTCAGAGCACTCGTACAGGTAGCCCACGGCGTAGCCCTTGTCGGCACCGGGCACGCCGCCTTCGGCGATGAGAGCATCCTTGGTACCTTCGTCAACCTCGACGTAACCGTCATAGCACAGCGCATAGGCCTGCGCGCCCTGTGCGTGCTGCACGGTGTGGCGAGCCGCATTGAAGCACGCCTCCACAGACTCGCCAGGATGATTCTCGATGAACAGGTTCTCCTTGACCGCCAGCGCAGTGAACGGAACCACTTCGTTGCTCTGCGTCAGCTTCTGCTTCGCCTCATCCAGCGAGAACAGCATCACCTTCTCCAAGATCTCGGGAATCTCGGGCACTTCGTTATCCTGATTCTCAACAACGCGATCTGCCATTGCCGCATCCTTTCGGTTTCCTACAATGCGAAAGCCACGCCCCCGCATGCATTCCATGATGCATCCAGTGTAGCGTGGCTTTTGCGTGGCGGTATCGTCCTTGCAACGAACCGCTGAAAATCCGCTTTCAGGCTTTAGCGACGGTGACGCTTGCGGCGCACCTTATAGCCCTTCTTCTTGCCGCAGATGCCCTTCTCCTTCATTGCCAGGATCAGCTTCTCGGTGATGGCATCAAGCTGGGCGACCTCTTCGGCGCTCAGGCAGGAGATGATCTCCTCGGCAGTCTTATCGTTGGCCTCAGCACGCTTCTCGGCAAGCTCGCGGCCAAGCTCGGTCAGCTTCACCGCATAGGTGCGCGGCTGATCGACCGACTCGATGATCACATAGCCGTTGCGTTCGGCCTTCTTCACGACGTCCTTCAAGTTGCTGCGGTTCATGCCCAGCGTCTTGGTGAGGTCGCGCTGGGTAGCGCCATTATCAGCCAGCAGGGCCTGCAGCAGTGCGCCCTGACCGCGCTTGAAGCTCTTCGGGCCGTTCTTGCGGAATGCCAAGCGAACAAGCTTGTTCGCCTTCTTCATCTGAGCCAAAGACTTTGCGGCTTCGTTCATGGTGGTTCCTTCCTATATAGACAATGTTTGAGTGTTGTTCAAATGTCTTGAGTATAGGAGTGTCGCGCGCATGGTGTTTCACGTGAAACATGTTATCCATAAATAATACGCGGATTACTATTTCCCCAGGTTATATTTATAGATTTGATTATTCGTGAATAAGATTACTTCTTAATTCCGCATCAAGGGATCGCTTTAAAAGGGCTTTGTAGCCGTGTTCGATCCAAGAATTCGGCCAGACACAACAGGACAACAACCCCTGAAAACGAAAAAGCCCTTGCGCTTGCAAGGGCTTTAAGATTCCTGGCGGAGGAGGAGGGATTCGAACCCTCGTCACCGGGGTTGCCGGTGAAACGGTTTTCGAGACCGCCGCATTCAACCACTCTGCCACCCCTCCGCATGGGGCGGGTCGGCTGGGTATTTATGCCGACCTACAAAAAAGGCGTTACCATAAAAGGTTCCGCCGGAATAATCTGGCGGAGAGATGGGGATTCGAACCCCAGATACGCTTTTGGCGTATACACGATTTCCAATCGTGCACCTTCGGCCAGCTCGGTCATCTCTCCGCTTGCTTACAGACTGCATCGCTTTCACGTTTTCTCTCGTGCGCTCATGCAGCGGTTAAGTATTTTACACCATTTAATACGAACTCACAAGAGAAAAATACTCATTGTTTTTGCCATTTTTTGCAACTTGCAGCGGCACATCGAACAGCGAGCTCATCATCTGGTCGGTCAGCATATCCTCCTTCGCTCCATCAGCGAATAGCTTTCCCTCCTTGACCAGGACCAATCGCTTGATTTCCGGAATAATATCTTCCGGATAATGGGTGATCAGCACGATGCCCCTGCCTGCTCTTGCGAGATCGCGCATGCTCGAACGTACATAATACATGCCTTCCGGATCCAGGCCCGTGCACGGCTCATCAAGCAGCAGCGTGCTCGGGTCATGCACTAAGGCGCGCGCGAAGAGCACACGCCGAGCCTGACCGCTTGACATGGTCATGATGTCCTGATCGGCAAGCTTCGCCACACCAAGCATATCCATGGCCTCAAGCGCCTTTGCATGCGTGCGC
Source organism: uncultured Coriobacteriaceae bacterium (assembly GCA_900550055.1). GTDB lineage: Bacteria > Actinomycetota > Coriobacteriia > Coriobacteriales > Eggerthellaceae > Senegalimassilia. The sequence continues at coordinate 27,926 of URQU01000001.1, forward strand.
TCGTTCGGATGGACGTGGCGTGGGAGGCCGAGCGTGCCGAACAAGCCGCCTTCCACGATGTCCACAGCCGGCAGATGGACGTTGATCTGCGCCTGCATGGTAGATGACACGATTCCCAACGTTTTGCGCACATCAACCAACGTTGCACGAGGGTTGCCGTTGAACCTTACCGGGGGCTGCTCGCGATACAGCGGCATCACTTCCCTGGTGATAAGCTTCACGAACGTCGATTTACCGGCTCCATTGGGACCTAGAAGCGCGATGTTCTCCCCTTTGGCAAGCGAGAACTCGTCAACATGCAGGATAGTTCGGCCCGATCGCACCACCTCGGCATCGTTAAGCTCGAACAACGGCTGCGCTTCGGTATTCTCCTTGTTCATACGTCCATTCCTTATCAAACGAAGAAGGGAACCCGTTGAAACGGGTTCCCTTCTTGTACTTGCTTTACACGCCTTTTCAGGCTAGTTTGCCGAAGACTTACCCTCGACATCGGTTGCGCTGGCGGCATTGTCGGCAGAACCGTCTGCGCTAGCGGAGGCATCGCCATCCGTCGAACCGGCGGCCGACACGTTTGCATCGGAGCCTTCAGCGCTGGAAGAATCCTCGGTCTGATACTTCGACATATCCACGTCATAGGGCAGGCCAGAGGGCATATCGTTAATCTTGAGGTCGGAAGATTCCTTCTTCTCCTTCAGCCAGTTCTGATAGTTCGTGGTCTTGCCCTGGGACTGCAGCGACTCCTTGATGGTTTCCTGCCACTCGGAGGGAATCTGGTCGATGCTGGTGATCTTCACCGTCTCGGTGCCGTCGTCGGCCTTCTCCTTCGGGGCGTTGTACACGTCGGTGCACTTGATGATATGGATACCATAGCTGCTGGTGACCAATCCGCTGACCTGGTCTTTCTCAAGGCCGCTCAACGCATCGGTGTATTCCTGCACGAACGAGTTGGTCTTATCCCAACCCACATCGCCACCGGCGTCCTTGGAACCCGTATCCTTGGAATACTGCTTGGCGGCCTCGGCAAAATCAAGCTCGCCGGAGTTGATCTTGTTCAGCACGTCCTGGGCGGTTGCCTCATCATCGGAATCGAACAGGATATGGCTGGAACGCTTGGCTCCATCGTAGGCGCTGGCATACATCTGAGCGTACTGGAGCATATCTTCGCTGGAGGGTTCCTCGGTGGACTCGAAGGTGTTGTACAGCTCCTTCGCCTTCAGCTGCAGCTCGATCTCGGAACGGTACTCATCCTCGGTCATGCCGGCCTGCTCAAGAGCGGACTGCCACTTCTCGTCGCTATCGTAGTTCGACTTCATCTTGTCGACGTAGCCATCGACCTCGGAGCTATCGATGGTGATGCCCTTTTCCTTGGCGCCGGAGTTGATGAGCTCGCGCGTGACATACGTGTTGATAATCTGCTCGCGCACACCTGCCGGATCGGTTCCCATCTGGGCCAGGTAGTTGCCCCAGGAATCCTCGTCGGTCAGACCCTGCTGCTCGCGCACGCTTTGGATGTAGTCGGTCACCGTGTCTTCGTAGATTTCAGTGCCGTTGATGGTGGCGGCCACTGCGCCCGAACCGGAATTCTGGTTATTGCTGGAGCAACCGGCAACGCCTACGATGCACGCCGCCGAAAGACCCATCGCGCAAACCGTTGAGATAATGCGAGATGCCTTCATAAAACCCTTCCTCAAACGCACGAAACCGCTGGACACACATACCCTGCGGTTAAATCGGAATGCCTTGTCGGTATTTTCCCACACGCTAGAATACGGCCCTTCCGCCAGCACAATATGCCCATGCAGGTTTCACAGGAGCTGGCCTTTCTTGCGATATCCGCTTTGCTTGGCATGGAAAAAGGCGGCCCGAAGGCCGCCTTTTGGATGCTTTGCCGGTTCCGTTACGTCTCGTCCTTGACGCGATCGGACCCTGTTCACGCGTAAGGTCGAAGAAGAAACGACCTTCGCGTTATTTCTTGTTCGCCTTTTTGCGCTCGATGGTGCTCAGGATGCGCTTGCGCAGACGAATGGACTCGGGGGTAACCTCAACCATCTCGTCATCCTCGATGTACTCCAGCGCCTCTTCGAGCGTGAAGGTGATCGGGGGCGTCAGCTGGATGGCCTTGTCCGCAGTGGAGGAACGCTGGTTGCCCAGGTTCTTCGTCTTGGACACGTTCACCACCATGTCGCCTTCCTTGGCGGACTCGCCGACGATCATGCCCTCGTAGCACTCGTCTCCGGGCTTGACGAACAGGCGACCGCGCTGCTGCAGCGTGTCAAGCGCGTAGGCGACGGCCTTGTCGGTTGCCATAGCGATCATGCAGCCGTTCTTGCGGCCGTCCATCTCGCCGGAATACGGGCCGTACTCGCGGAAGTGATGGAACAGCACCGCCTCGCCGTGCGTTGCGTTGAGGATGCGCGTCTTCAGGCCCATGGTACCGCGGGACGGGATGCTGAAGGTCAGGTGCGTCATGTTCTCGTCGGAGAACATGTCCTCCATGATGCCGCCGGCGGTGCCCATGACCTCGATGGCCTTGCCGGAGTAGTCGTTCGGCACGTCGACGGTGGCTTCCTCGATCGGCTCGAGCTTGTTGCCGTGCTCGTCGGTCTTGTACACGACCTGCGGGCGGCCTACCTGGAACTCGAAGCCCTCGCGACGCATGGTTTCCATGAGGACGGACAGGTGAAGCACGCCACGGCCGGCAACGCGCACCCCGGACTTGTCCTCGGTCTCGTCGATGCGCATGGAGATGTTGCTCTCCTTCTCGCGCATCAGGCGCTCCTTGAGCTGGCGGGCACCGACAATATCGCCTTCACGGCCGACCAACGGGCTGGTGGAAGCCTCGAACACGACCGCCATGGTGGGTTCCTCGACGGCGATGGGCTCCATCTCCACCGGGTTCTCGGGGTCGGTGATGACGTCGCCGATGTCTGCGGCCTCGACGCCGATCACGGCCACGATGTCGCCGGCGTGAGCCTCGGGAACCTCGGTCTTGCCCAGGTTCTCGAAGGTGTAGACCTTGCGGATGGTGGCGTTGTACTGGTTACCGTCGGGCTGCACGACCAGCACCTGCTCCTTCTCGTGCAGGGTGCCGCTGTGCAGACGGCCGACGCCGATACGACCCTCATAGCTGCTGTGGTCGACGGTGCAGACCTGCAGGGCCACCGGACCCTCGGCGTCAACATCGGGGCACGGGATCTCGTTGATGATGGTGTCGAGCAGCGGGATCATATCCATGTTGCCGTCATCGGGCTCCAGGCGGGCGTAACCGTTGACCGCGGAAGCGTACACCACGGGGAAGTCAAGCTGCTCGTCGGAAGCACCCAGCTCGACCATCAGGTCGAACACCTTGTCCACAGCCCCCTCGGGATCGGCGTTGGGGCGGTCGATCTTGTTCACGACGACCACAATGCGCAGGCCGCGCTCAAGAGCATGGGAAAGCACGAAACGCGTCTGAGGCTTGGGTCCCTCATAAGCGTCCACGATAAGGAGGGCGCCGTCGGCCATGTTCAGCACGCGCTCGACCTCGCCGCCGAAGTCGGCATGGCCGGGGGTGTCGATGACGTTGATCTTGACGTCCTTGTAGTGAATGGAGATGTTCTTGGACAGGATGGTGATACCGCGCTCGCGCTCCTGATCGTTGGAGTCCAAAACGCGCTCCTGCACTTCCTGGTTCTCACGGAACACGTGGGACGACCACAGCAGGCGGTCGACCAGCGTGGTCTTACCATGGTCGACGTGCGCGATGATGGCAACGTTGCGAAGGCCTTCTTGCTTCATACGGGTGTGCTACTCCTCTTCAGTTTCTTGCGCGATCTTGCGCTCTTCCCTATTCAATTCTTCAATATGCTCGGTAAGCGTGTTGATGGAACGTTGCGATGATACCACCTGGACAATGCCCCAAATAGCTGCAGTGCCGGCTATGGCGGCAACCACACCGAACAACCCGAAAGGGCGCCTGCCGCAGAACAAGGCCACCAGTCCGCCGACAACCGCCATGCCAAGGCCGTTGCGGCGTTCGTCATACACCGCATCGCGTTGGCGCACCAGCTGCGTCCGAGCCGCGGCTATGCCGGCAAGGCGGGCATCGACATCGTCATAGGCCGCGCGGGTGGGGCGTTTCGAAGCTGATGAGCCGTCCGCTTTCCTACGACCCTTCGGCGATGTCAGGAAGTCATAGGCCTCCTGCAGGTTCTTGAATTGCTCGGTTGCCCGATCTTGCAGCTTTTTGTTGGTGGCGAAGCGGTCGGGATGCAAGATCTGAGCCGTTTCGCGATAAGCCGTCTTGATATCCTCGTCGGTAGCGTCCTCGTCCAATCCTAAGGCACGCAATGCTTCCAGACGGTTCATGACACCTCGCTTACCAGCTCGACCGTTTCCTACCCCGATACGAAAGCAGGCCCGTTAACGGACCTGCGGACAAAAAAATTGCAGGCCCGTTTCCGGACCTGCAAATAATCTTAAATGGTGGAGGTTAGGGGGATCGAACCCCTGACCTCAGGCTTGCAAAGCCCGCGCTCTCCCAGCTGAGCTAAACCCCCAACTCGCACTTTACAATAATAAACGCTCCACCGGCAAACTCGGCTCACGGTGGAGCGTTTATCGCAAATACTGGTGGGCCCGAATGGATTTGAACCAGCGACCTCACGCTTATCAGGCGTGCGCTCTAACCAACTGAGCTACGGGCCCCTTCGAAAAGTGCTCGTTTATTATAACCAGGGTTTCCAAGAATGGTCAAGAAGAATTTTCAACTTTTAGGAAAATTTTTTTCAACCGCGGTTTTACAGAAGAAACCGCAGGTCAGAGCCGTGTTCACGAGTATAATCCCTTATATAGAGGTACCTGAAGAGCTCGATTTCATATATGAGCGAAACGCTTATAGTTAGGAGCAGGCTTGGTTCCCATTGCCGTGCAAAAGATCATCGTCGGAAGCGCTCCGGGTCCTTCCATCCTTGTGTTGCAGCCTATCGAGGAAAGCCCCGTGCCTGGAACATCGCGCATCGTTCCCATCATGGTGGGTGCCGCCGAAGCTGCTCAACTGCATCTGGCGGTCACCCATACCAAGGTGGCACGTCCCACTACGCACGACCTGCTGCTCGACGCCCTTACAAATCTCGATGCAAGCGTCGACCACGTCCTTATCGACAAGGTGAAGGGCTCGCTGTTCTTTGCGAAGCTCACGTTGCGCCAGCACGGTAGGCTCATCGAGCTTGACGCCCGCCCCAGCGACGCTCTGTCCCTTGCTTTGCGCGAGGACGCCCCGCTCTATATCAACGAGGATGTCCTGGAGCGCGCTTCGTATCCCTACATCGTTCGAAAGCCCATCGAGGACGAATCCGCTGAAGAGGAGCTCGAGGAGTTCCGCTCGTTCCTGGAGAACCTCGACCCGAAGGATTTCTCGTAACGAAACGGCGAGAGTGTACTTGCAGCAAGCACGCTCTCGCAAGAAGCTGGCTCAACCATGCTCTTCCCAACCGGGATGTTTCACGTGAAACATCCCGTGCTGCCATCGAATCGCTATGCTACATATCGCCTTGATCGGTTTCCGGGCTCACCGCAATCCTCCCCGAGACCATAAAACTCGTATCCGGCATAGTCCCAATCGAAAACCAAGGTAGGTATTAGCTGGCGCGCAATCGAATCGCGCTTCCCTATTCGAACATGCCGCCCCCCTCCTTGCACTCCCCACAACGCCGCACCCCTGCTGCTGCACAGCAACATGCCCATACAACAAGAAAGCCGCCCCTTGCGGAGCGGCTTTCTCAATCGTTCGTATACGCCTGAAGCTGGCTATTCTTCCATTTCGTCGATGGACGACTCATCCAACTCTTCGGCGCCGTCGGCGTTAGCGGCACGCTTCTTCTTGCCGTGGGCGGCGATGGCGACGGCGGTCACGCGGTCGTTCTCGGCCACATTCATGACGCGTACGCCTTGCGTGGAGCGGCCGAGCTCGGAAATGCCCTCGACAGAAGTGCGCACCACAACGCCCTCCTCGGACATGATCATGATCTCGTCATCGGACCCGACGATCTTCATAGCGGCCAGCAGGCCCTTCTTCTCCGTCATGGTGATGGTGAAGACGCCCTGACCGCCGCGATGATGCGACGGATACTCGGAGATGGGCGTGCGCTTGCCATAGCCCTTCTCGGTGATGACGAACAAGTCGGTCTCAGGGCGCGCGATCTCCATACCGAGCACCTTGGCGTCTGCCGGAGCGTTCATGCCGCGCACGCCCATGGTGCCGCGGCCCATGGCGCGAACCTCGTCCTCAGGCCACATGATGGCCTTGCCGGCAGATGACACCATAATGACGTTCTCTCCCTGAGCCACGCGGCGCACGCTGATAAGGCGGTCGCCGTCCTTGAGGTTGATGGCGATAAGGCCGTCACGGCGCGTACGGTCGTACTGCTCCATGGATGTCTTCTTCACCATGCCGTGCTCGGTGGCGAACATGAGGTACTCGTCTGCCGGGAAGTCCTTCGTCGCGATGACCGCGCTGATGGTCTCGCCCTTCTCAAGCGGCAAAAGGTTCACGATGGCCGTGCCGCGCGCGTGGCGCGACGCCTCGGGCAGCTCGTAGACCTTCAGGCGGTACACCTTGCCCTTCGTGGAGAAAAACAGCATGAAGGAGTGCGTGGACGCGACGAACAGATGCTCGACGTAGTCGTTGTCCTTCAGGTTCACCGCCTGCATGCCCTTGCCGCCGCGCTTCTGCTGACGGTACGTGGCAACGGGCAGGCGCTTGACGTAGCCGGCCTTCGTGACCGTGACCACCATGCTCTCCTCGGCGATGAGGTCTTCGACGTCCAGGTCCTTGGCGGCATCGGAGAGCTGCGTTCTGCGGGGAGTGTCGAACTTCTTCTTAATCTCCTGCAGCTCCTCCTTGATGATGTCGCGCACCAGCTGAGGATCGGAGAGCACACGGTTATAGTACGCGATCTTCTCGCGCAGCTCTTCCAACTCGGACTGGATCTTCTCGCGCTCCAAACCGGTCAGGCGGCGCAGGCGCATCTCCAGGATGGCCGTGGTCTGCTTGTCGGTCAGGCCGAAGCGCTCGGTCAGCCGAGCCGCCGCCTCCTTGTCGGTTTGCGAGGAGCGGATGATGCTGATGACCTCATCGATGTGGTCGAGGGCAACCACATAGCCTTCCAGGATATGGGCGCGCTCCTCGGCTTTGGAGAGCTCGTAGCGCGTACGACGCACGATAACGTCTTCCTGGTGGACGATGTAGTAGTGCAGCGTCTCCTTCAGGGATAGCACGCGGGGCACGCCGTCGACGAGCGCCAGCATGATGACGCCGAAGCCCACCTGCAGCTGCGTGTGCTTGTACAGCTTGTTGAGCACCACCTGCGGGATGGCGTCCTTCTTCAGCTCGATGATGATGTCGATGCCGTGGCGGTCGGCGCCGTCATGGATGTTGGAGATCTCGGGAAGCTTCTTCTCACGAACCAGCTCGCCGAGCTTCTCAAGCAGGCGCTGACGGTTCACCTGGTACGGGATCTCCGTGACCACGATGGAGCTTTTGCCGTTCTTGCCCTCTTCGATCTTGCACTTCGCGCGCACGGTAAGGCTGCCGCGACCCGTTTCATAGGCGTCCAGGATGCCCTTCTTGCCCATGATGATGCCGCCGGTCGGGAAATCCGGGCCGGGAAGGGCCGTCATCAGTTCGGCGGTGGTGACCTCGGGGTTGTCGAGCATCATGCACGTGGCGTCGATGGTCTCGCCTAGGTTGTGCGGCGGGATGTTGGTGGCCATGCCGACGGCGATGCCGTTGGAGCCGTTGACCAGCAAGCTGGGGAAGCGCGCGGGCAGGACCGTGGGCTCCTCCAAGCTTTCGTCGTAGTTGGGCTGGAAGTCGACCGTTTCCTTGTCGAGATCGCGCAGCAGCTCCATGGCGGCCTTGCCCAGGCGAGCCTCGGTGTAACGCATTGCTGCGGCCGAGTCGCCGTCGATGGAGCCGAAGTTTCCATGGCCGTCGATGAGCGGAACGCGCATGCTGAACGGCTGGGCCAAGCGCACCATGGTGTCGTACACGGCGAAGTCACCGTGCGGGTGATACTTGCCGATAACGTCGCCGACGGTACGGGCCGACTTCATATGGGGACGGTTCGGCGTGTAGCCGGACTCGTTCATGGCGTACAGAATGCGGCGATGAACCGGCTTCAGGCCGTCGCGCACGTCGGGCAGGGCGCGGCTGACGATGACGCTCATGGAATACTCCAGGAACGAAGATGCCATCTCCTTGCCAAGATATGCCGCGCGAACAGTGGTGCCTTCGCCGCCGTTGGCGTCCTCGATGATAGAGCCGTGAGGGTTGGCGACGGTGGACATGTCGATGAGCGAGCGGGCCTTGTCTTCCTCGGACACCGGGCCCGACGTCACCGTATGGCCGGGCTCGGGCTGCTCGATGTCCTGCTCGCCGGCGTCCGCCGCGTCTTCCTCGGCGGCATCGACCAAGCGCTTCAGGTCGTCGGGAAGCTCCTCGCCGCCCTGACCATCGCGGTTGTCAGTGTTATCTGCCATTCAATTCTCCTAGATGTCCAAGAATCTAACGTCGCGGGCGTGCTTCTGGATGAACTCCTTGCGCGGCTCCACCTGATCGCCCATGAGCTCGCTGACCGTGCGCTCGGCCTCGGCGGCATCGTCGATGCTCACCTGCAGAAGCGTACGGGTAGCAGGCTCCATGGTGGTTTCCCACAGCTGCTCGGGATCCATCTCGCCCAGGCCCTTGTAGCGCTGCACGTCGAACTTCTCGGAACCGCCCATTTCCTCGAGCTCGCGGCTCAGGCTGTTCTCGTCGTAGATATAGCGCTCGATCTTCGTGGAGCGGGTGTTCTTCTTCTTCACGCCGAAGATGGGCGGGCATGCGATGTAAACGTAACCGCGGTTGATGAGCTCGGGCATGTAGCGATAGAAGAACGTCAGCAGCAGGATGCGGATGTGCGCGCCGTCGACATCGGCATCGGTCATGATGATGATGCGGTGATAACGCGCCTGGTCGGCGTCGAAATCCTCGCCGATGTTCGTGCCGATGGCCGTGATGAGCGAGCTGATGGTGTCGCTGGACAGGGCGCGATGCAATCCGGCACGCTCGACGTTCAAGATCTTACCGCGCAGCGGCAGGATAGCCTGCGTCTTGCGGTCGCGCGCCTGCTTGGCGCTGCCACCTGCGGAATCGCCCTCTACAATGAAGATTTCGGACTCTTCGGGCTTTTTGGACGAGCAGTCCGCCAACTTACCCGGCAGGGCGAACGAGTCGAGCACGCCCTTGCGGCGCGTCATCTCGCGGGCCTTGCGGGCAGCTTCGCGGGCCTTCAGGGCCTGCGTGGCCTTGCCGATGATGCGCTTGGCCGGCGCAGGGTTCTCCTCCAGATACTCGGCCAAGCCCTGTGTGACGGCGTTTTGCACAAGCGGGCGGATCTCGGAGTTGCCGAGCTTCGTCTTCGTCTGGCCCTCGAACTGCGGGTCGTGCAGCTTCACGGAGATGACGGCGGCCAAGCCTTCGCGTGTGTCGTCGCCGGAGAGGTTGTTGTCCTTCTCCTTCAGGATGCCTTTGCTGCGCGCGTACTCGTTGATGGTACGCGTGACGGCCTGCTTGAAGCCATCGAGGTGCGTGCCGCCTTCATGCGTGTTGATGTTGTTGGCGAACGCCATGACGGAGTTCGCGGAGAACGACGTGGACCATTGCATGGCCACCTCGACCGTGCCGTCGGCGCTTTCGGCCTCGAAATAGATGGGCTTGTTCAGCGTTTCGCGGCCCTCGTTGAGGTACGTCACGAAGTCGATGATGCCGCCTTCGTACTGGAACACGTCGCTATGCGGCTCGGGTGAGGAGTCCGACACGATGAGGCTCGGGTTGGCGCGCTCGTCGGTCAGCGTGATCTTCAGGCCCTTGTTCAGGAACGCCATCTCGCGGAAACGCGCCGCAAGCACGCTGTAATCATAGATGGTGGTCTCGGTGAAGATCTCAGGGTCGGGCCAGAAGGTGACTGTGGTTCCGGTGTGATCGGAAGTGCCCACCTCGTGCAGCTTTTCGCAGGTTTTGCCCTGCTCGAAGGCAATCTGATACTCCTTGCCGTCACGGCGCACGTTCACCTGGACGCGCGTGGACAGCGCGTTCACGACCGACACGCCCACGCCGTGCAGGCCGCCGGACACCTTGTATCCCTCGCCGCCGAACTTGCCGCCGGCGTGCAGCACGGTCAGGACGACCTCGACCGTGGGAATCTTCTCCTTGGGGTGCTCATCGACCGGGATGCCGCGGCCATCGTCGGCGACGGTGATGGAGTTGTCGGGGTGAATGGCCACCTCGATATGGCTGCAGTAACCGGCCAAAGCCTCGTCGACCGCGTTATCCACAACCTCGTAAACCAGGTGATGGAGACCGCGCGGGCCCGTGGAGCCGATATACATGCCAGGACGCTTGCGAACAGGTTCAAGGCCTTCAAGGACCTGAATGTCCGAGCCGTCGTAATGATCAGGTTTTGCTGCCACTGACACGCTCCTCTAGTATTGAATGTTTCGATTCCGGATGGTTCTGGAACCTATTGATTCTACCACAACGCGTCTTGGCACCGGGGCTCTTCACGCCCTTTACAGGCCTTCAGATGCCTTCTAAGGCATGATTTTCAATCTATAGATCACTTTTGCCGTTTTTTGCGCGCCCCGGCTTTTCGCTTGCCTCCAAGGCTTTCAGAATTGATTCCCTGAGGCGCTTATCCTCAACGCCTTCGGCCTGCTCGCGCAAACGAGCCGCCGCCTCGGAGCTGATAAGCGGATCCGGGGTGCGCGCAGCCCGGGCGGCCTGCTGCGCGGCGCGCGCAGCCTCTTCGCGAAACGGGTGGCGAGCCTTCATATCGAAGCGGGCGGGCTTGATGGAGAACAGGGCAACATGCTCGCCCTGTTCGTTAAGGCGAATCTTCAGCATTTCCTGGCGAGCATCGATATCCGAGCGGATCATGGCGTCGTCGCAATACACCACGAGCAGGGTCTTGCCCGCCGGAACCCGCGCCGCCATAGGATCGTTGGCCTGTTCGGGCTTCATGATGTACACGCCGTTGGTATGGTCGAGCACCAGCGACGCGGAATCGCGATAGACGGCCTCCACGGCGCATTTCCAGCGAACGTGCACCTCCGCGACGCGCTGAGAACGTGCGGCTTGGGCGCCGGCGGCGCCAAGGCTTCGCAGCAATTGCTGCAAGCCGCTGCCAAGATCGGCCATCATACACCGTCCTTCCGCTCAAGAGGCAAACGCACGACGCGAGCCGCAGCGAGCAAGTCCTCATCGAAATACGCCAGGTTCGCCGTGGTTATAAACGTTTGGATATCCCCCGAGACGAACTTCACCAGCGCACGACGACGCTGCTCGTCGAGCTCGCTCATCACATCGTCGAGCAGCAGCACCGGCTGCTGGCCCAAAAGGTCGCAGATAAGCGTGACTTCCGCAAGCTTAAACGCCAGCACCGCCGAGCGCTGCTGGCCTTGGCTTCCATACACTCCCACCGGACGCCCTTCGACGAAGAACTCGATGCGGTCGGCATGAGGCCCTACCAATGCGCGATGACGGGCGCGCTCTTGCGCCATCGACGCCGCAAGAGCCGCCGCGAAACGTTCGCGGGCTTCGTCGCGATCGAGCGTTTCGCCGACGTCAAGCCATTCGCCTTCGGCAAGCCACGACGGGGCATAGCGGGCCGACAACGTTTCACGGTTCCCCACGATCTCGGCGTAATAGCTAGCCATCGATGCCGCCAGCTTGCCGAATAGAGCCGCGCGATAGCACGCCAGTTGAGCGCCGCAGGTGACCATCAAGTCGTTAAGGCTCTCCAGCAAAAGCGGCGATGCCTCGTCCTTCAGCAACGAATTCTTATGGCGCAACACCTTGTCGAAGTCTCGGCGTATCAGGTAATGATTGCGCGAAAGCTGCGACCCCACGGCGTCGAGGGCGTTGCGGCGCGTGGTGCCCGAACCCTTCGCCAGGTTCAGGTCGTCGGGAGTGAACGTGACCGAGGGGATGACGCCCTTCAAGTCCGCCGTCCGTTTCTGCTTGCCATTGAGAGTGAACCGGCGCTTGCCCGCCTCGATCGTCAGTCCCAGCTCCAACAGCCTGTTCTCGTCAGCAGCAGTTGCGCACAAGCGGGCAAAAGCGGCGCCTTCGCGCACAAGCTGCACCCCCGTAGGGTTTCTGAACGACGTTTGCGCCGTAAGCAGCTGAATCCCTTCCACGACGTTGGTCTTGCCGACGGCATTGGGCCCCACCAATACGGTCAGGGGCCCGATGTCGCTCAAGCGAAAGTGCTCATAGCTGCGGAAATCATCGAACGCAACGTCTTTGATACGAAGGCTCATGCAACGCCTTCGTTGTTAGGAAATGCGCACAGGCATGACCAGGTACAGGAAGTTCTCGCCTTCGCCGGCTTTGAAAATACCCGGCTTCATGCCGGACTGAACTTCCAAGAACACGTCATCGGTACTCACCGAGCCCAAACCGTCGAGCACGTATGCGTAGTTGAAGGCGATTTCAACATTCTCGCCCTCGCCTTGGCACGCCAGCGTCTCCTGCGCGCTGCCCACATCTTGGGCGGCGGCGGAAAGCTGCACGGTCTGGCTTTCAACATCGATGGCGAACTTCACCGGCGAGCTTTGCTGGCCCAAGATCGACGTGCGCTTCACGCCAGAGACCAGATGGCTGACATTGAGGCGTACACGCGTGGCGTAGGAATCAGGCAGCAGCTGACAATAGTTCGGGAAATTGCCCTCGATACGACGGTTGATGAACACGGTGTCGTGATAGGTGACCACGATCTGATTCTCCGCCAAGGCGATGGTCAGCGGGTCGTCCGTGCGCGTCAGGGAAGCAAGCTCCTGCAGGAAGGAGCCGGAGATAACGGCCTGGAAGCCCTCGGCCGCGGGCTCGCCAAGCTGGGCTTCGGTGATAGCAAGGCGATAGGAGTCGGTTGCCACCATCTTCAGCGTCTCACCTTCAAACGTGATAAGCACGCCGGTGAGAATGGCACGGCTCTCGTCCTTGGACACCACGCGTGCCACGCGTTTGACCATAGACGAGAACTGAGAGAACGGGATGGAGATAGCCTGCTGCGTATCAACATGGGGGAATCCCGGGAAGTCTTCGGCATCCAGCGTCTTGATGGAGAACGAGGAAGCATCGCACGTGATAACGGCGGAATCCTCCCCGGTTTCAACATGCACGGCAGCATCGGGCAGATTCTTCACAATGTCGAAGAACAGCTTGCCGGGGAATACGGATCGGCCTTCCTCCTCCACCAGCGCGGGGATGGTGAATTGAATGGACAGCTCCAAGTCGGTTGCCTGCAGCGTCAGGTTGTCATTATGGGCATCCAGATAAATACCCGAAAGGATAGGCAGCGTAGAACGGGTGGCAATGCCTTTGAGCACAACGGCAAGCGCATCCTGCAGTTCCGATTGGTTGATGCTGAATTTCACAGGCTCCTCTTTCCCTTACGTAAGACGTTGCTCCATGATAGATGGTTCATGCAGCGTTGTTATTTATCTTCAATGCTTTTCTTTTAATAATAGGTTTTTGAATAGTAGTAATAATAAGCGCGGTGGAAATGTTAAGAACTCGCAAAACCCCATGTCATTCCTGAAAAGTAATTCAACTTCCAATGTGGGCTGCCTGTTCTCTCAATCCACCATGATTATTGATTACATTATCTTTCCCCTTAAGTCCGATGGTTTTCGCCATGTTTTACGTTGTTTATCCCCATGTTTTCCAGATTCCTTCAAAATGCCTGGTCAACCTGGTAGTTTCACGTGAAACATTGCGAATTTGCTTGTTGGCGAAACGTTATAGCTCGCGGATTATCTGCCTGAGGGCTTCCATCTCTTCGCGTGCAACGCGGTTCTCCTTCATTTTCGCCTCTATGTTGCCTACCGAGTACATGATTGTCGAGTGGTCCCTGTTGAACTTCTTTCCGATGTCCCCGTAAGGGATGTCGAGCAGCTGTCGGCACAGGTAGATGGCGGTTTGACGTGCGTGGGCGATATTGCGCGTCCTCTTCTTTCCCACGATGTCGGTGTGGCTGACCTTGAAGAAGTCCTCCGTCACCTTCAGGATGTCGTCTGCGGTGAGCCTTTTGCTGGGGCCGCCCGAGAAATGGTTCTCCAGCAATTTGCGCACGTCAGCCACGGTGATATCCGAGCCTTCGCCGCACTTCATCTTGACGATGACGTTGGTCACTGCGCTTTTCAGCTCTCTGATATTCGATCCCGAGCTTTCGGCGATGCATATCTGGACATCTTCGGGCATGTTGATGGGCCCGGATTGTTCCATGTCCTCGTATTCGCGGATGAAGCTTTTGACGATGCTCAGCTTGGTCTCGATCTCGGGTGGCTGGATGTCGAACGTGCCGCCGGAGTTGAAGCGCGTCTTGTAGCGTTCGTCGATGTCGATGTTTTTCGGCGCGCGGTCGGCTGAGAGCACGACCTGCTTGCCTTGGCTTGTCAGCTTGTTGAATATCTGGAACATGATGTCGAGCGTCTGCTTCTTGCCCTGCAACTGCTGGACGTCGTCGACAAGGAGAACGTCTGCTTCCTCGTAGTACATCTTGAAGTTCCTGTAGCTGGACTTCTCCGTATCATGCGCCGCCGATGCATCCATGTAGTCCTCGAGCAGCTCGTTTGAGTCTTTGTAGACGACCTGTAGGTTGGGCATGTTGCTGTTGATGTAGTTTTGTATGGCTCGAAGCAGATGTGTCTTGCCCAGCCCCGACCTTCCGTAGATGAACAGCGGGTTCAGGTGCGGTTTGCCCGGGGTTTCGGCAACGGAGACGGCCATGGAGTACGCCATGCGGTTCGAGTCGCCGATGACGAAGTTCTCGAACGTGAGCGTCGAGGTGACCGAGTTGTTCGGCGCGAGATGGTCGGACGCGGCGCTGTCGGCCGGGATGGCCTGCGGGGCTGGTTCTTGTGGGGCGGCGGCAACGGGGGCTGCGGCGGCTTGCTGGTCCGGTGTGCTTGCCGAGGCCGCAACCGAGGTCTGCGCTGGCGGCACCTGTTGGACGGCATTGACCTGAGCCGTTGCCTGAGCCGGCATTGCTGCCGCCTGGACCGGCGCTGCGTCTAGCGTCTCGCTTGCCGGGGGGGTTACAACGGGGGTGACAGCTTGTTGTGCGGCTATCGGTTGGGCTACCGGTGCCGAAGCCGTCGGCTGAATCGCTGGTTGCGGCGCGGCTGCGGGGGTTGCAGCCGGAACCGCAGCTGCTGGCGCGGCCGGTTGTGCGGCGGGATTAGGCGCTGCAGCTGCAGCGGGTGCAGCCGGCGCTGCAGCAGGAGCCTGCGATTCGTCAATGCCGATGAGCACGTCGAAAGGCACCCCGCGGATCTCTTCGAGGGCGCGCTTGATGTGGTCGATGTAATGGCGCTCGATGAAGTTCTTGATGAATTCCGTATTTGCGGTCAGCATCATGAACCCGTCGCTGGCGGCTTGGGGAAACAGCTGGCTGAACAGCGCATCTACTTGGGGACCTATGATCCCCTCATAGCTTTTGACGCGGCTGCATACCTCCGCCCATAGCTGATTGATTTCTTCCGTGTTCATAAGCAGGCCTTCGATCATGCGCGTTTAGGCGTGTTCGCCTTGCGCGGTTTCGGTTCGTTGAAAACTGATTGCCGCCGTGTTTTACAGCAGCTGCGCAACCTGGATTCCCAGGTTCGTGAGCATGCGCTTTTTGCCGGACATTTTCAAAAGACCGATACCTTCCAGCTTCGTCAGCGCTTTATGCACGCTCGACGGCGCCGCTCCGGTCAGTTTGGCTACGTCCGATACGCCCAGCACCCCTTCTTTCATGAAGATGACGAGGAAGTCCTTCTCGCGCTGGGACAGGGACGCGATGATCGGCTGCGCATCCACCGGCGCGGGCTGGATCTGTGGTTGCTGCTGCATTTGCTGGCCGTAGGGGTAGCCCATCGGTTGCTGGATAGGTGCTTGCGCGTAGCCCTGCTGGGCGGTCGGCACGTATCCGGGCTGTGCGAACTGCTGAGGGGCTGCGTATGCCATCTGTGGGGCCTGCTGGTATGCCTGCATAGGCGGCTGGGCCGCAAACCCCGGTGCATATTGAGCCGAAGGCTGAGCGTATGCGGGCTGGGCGTTGTATGCAGGTTCGTGATCCTCCTCGGCGATTCGATAGCGCGGCGCCGTGGGTTCTTGGTGCTCTGCGCTCTCGTCTTCTTCGACATGATCGATCTCCAACTCCTTGGGAAGCTGAGGATTGCTGCCGTTGGCGCTGATGGTGACCACCGATCCGGTGCCGAGGTTGTCCTCGATGCTGATGGTCCCATGGGTGAAGTCAAGATATTCTTTCACGATGGGGAGACCCGACCCTACGCCGCGGATATAGCTTTTCATGGGTTCGATGGCTGAAGTGAATCCGGGCAGTTGCGCGCGGTCCTTACAGGCGATGCCCGGCCCCTGGTCCGCGAAGCGGATGGTGCAGCCGTGATCGAGGATGGACACCGTTGCTTCCTGGAATCGTGCGTGTATGAAGTTTTCCGAAACCTCGCGGATAACCGTATAGGGGATGGTGCCGCCTGCCGCCTGCGATTGCTGGTACACGTTCGTTGCCAGGCTTTCGATGAATTCGCCGGTGGGAGCGGGCTGGATTTCAGTGACGCGCGGCGCGCTTAGCAAGTTGTCGTATAGGGCGATACGCGCAACCGAATTCACGTGAGTGAAGTCGAAGCCCTCGTCATCGTTGTTTTCAGGCGATTCCTGATGCTGTTCTTGCTCGCTCATCTGCGCTTTTACCGCTTTCCACATTCGTTGTTTTCCAAAGTTTTACACATTTTCGGGAAAAATCCTTGAAAAGTGTACCTTCTTTTCTCATCGAATTCCATTCAACTGGGCAAATTCCGGAATCGAATGTGGAAAAATCACTATTGAGTGAAAGTTTTTCACATCATCTAACACGCTGTTTCCCCCGTTTTCCACTTTCTATTCAAAGATTGTTGAAAAGTGGAATGAAAACTCGAATTACTGTGAAAAACAGAGGTGTAAAGGTTTTCGACATTGTTGAAATTCCAGGTTGTTCCGACAGGTTTCGATGGTTTTTTCCAACTGGTGGGAAGGTTTTGCTGAAAGATTTTGAAAGGGCCAGGTCAGTCGTGTATTCCATCGGAAAGCATCGTGATATCGTCGCAAGGAACGGAAAAATGCCTGCTCAGAAGCGTGTTGAAAACTGTGCATATGCTTAATTGCCTGGTCAAGCGCTTGCTCGGTTGCGGTTTTCAGCGCTTCGAAAACGCGTGCTTCGATATTTTTCCACAGCGTTTTTCGAGTGAATTCCAAGTTTTCAACGTTTTCCACAATCGTCTGAATCGCCCGATGGGGAGAACGCGTTTTTTCAGCCGCAGGTTGTGGGATTCGGGATGTATTTCCTTCTTTTCGGCGGCATCAATCGGCTTGAAGCCTGCTTTCGCTGGATTTCATTTCGTTGCTCACCCGGTTTTCCACCGCTATTTCTTCACGTGCTGAGGGTAGGTTCTGACGTGGGCGGTGAAGCGTGCTCCACGCGCGATCTCCCCTCCCCGGGGGTGCAGAAGCACCTTCGCTAGATGAAGAGGGTTCGGCGTCCCCAGCCAATACCAGCGAGATTCCCTACTCGTTTTTTCATACACCGGTGCGCTCGAACCGCCGAAAAGACGTCCCCACTAGATGTTGCGACCTATGATCTCGATTCCCCAACGAATTGTTGAAAGCAACGTTTTCCAGTGCATCGACAATGTTGTGGAAAACTTTGTGTTTTCGCAGGTGGGCTTTCATGATGTGGGTATCTTGTGCATCAGCTGGCATATATAGGTAAAAACCTTTTGACAGCCGTGCTGTTCCGGTTATACTCAACAAGTTGCTCTAAACCATGAAAGGGAAACGATATGAAGCGCACCTATCAACCTAACACTCGTAAGCGTGCCAAGTGCCACGGCTTCCGTGCCCGCATGGCAACCAAGGGCGGCCGCAAGGTTCTGGCTGCTCGCCGTGCTAAGGGTCGTAAGCGTCTCTGCGTGTAAAGAGTATTCGATTGGAGACTATCAAGTCCAAAGCGGACATCTCCGATCTGTTCTCTAGCGGAAAGCGCCTGCGTACACCGTACCTTACGCTCATAGTGTTACCAGCGAAGCAGCACGGCCTTCACGGTCGTGTTGCTTTTATTGCAGGAAAAAAATCCGGTAACGCTGTATGGCGTAACAGCGCAAAACGTCGGATGAGAGCTATTTGTCATGAGTTGGGCGGCCCATTCCCGAATCTCGATGTGATATTTCTCGCGAAGTCGGGTATTTGTCGCGCCAAGTATAGTAAAGTGCTCGAAACATGCGACGAAGCGCTGAAACGCGCTGGAATTCGGTAGGGTCTGATTGGAATGAAGAAAGGTTTCGGAAGCATACCGTGTAAGGTGGCTATGTTTCTCATTACCTTTTATAGGGCGGCTATCTCGCCTATGTTCCCGTCGTGCTGCCGTTTTACCCCGACGTGCTCAGAATATGGGCTCATCGCGTTTCAACGCTATGGTTTCGCAAAGGGCTTAAGGCTGACGGTAAAACGTATTCTACGGTGTCGACCTGGAGGGCCGCACGGCTACGATCCCGTTCCGTAAGGACGGGGCTTTGCCGGCGGCTTTTTGTCGGTTAAAGGAAGGAAAACCATAGTATGTGGGAAGTATTCAAGAACTGGATATTCGATATCATCCAATTCTTCTTCGGCTTCTGCCAAGACTGGGGCTTGGCCATCATCATCGTGACCATCATCTTCCGTGTGCTTATCTCCCCGCTTATGCACAAGCAGACGAAGTCTTCTTATCAGATGCAGAAGGTTCAGCCTCTGATGCAGGAGATTCAGGCGAAGTACGCCAACGATCCGCAGCGTATGCAGGAAGAGATGCAAAAGCTTTACGCTGATGCCAAGTTCAACCCCTTGGCCGGCTGCCTCCCCATGCTTCTGCAGATGCCTATCTTCATCGCTCTGTTCCAGGTGCTTCGCGAGATGCCCAACTACCTGGGTTCCGACGAGGGCTACCAGTTCTTCAATCTGGTTCCCAACCTGGTTATGACGCCGTCCGGTGCGGTTGCTGGGGGCTTCAGCACGTTCCTCCCGTACCTTATCCTTATGATCGTCTTCGCTGGTGCAACGTTTTTGCCCATGATTTTGATGCAGATGGGCCAGAAGGATAACCCGCAGCGCAACCAGACCATGATCATGGCTGGTGTCATG
Source organism: uncultured Coriobacteriaceae bacterium (assembly GCA_900550055.1). Taxonomy (GTDB): domain Bacteria; phylum Actinomycetota; class Coriobacteriia; order Coriobacteriales; family Eggerthellaceae; genus Senegalimassilia. Next base: position 47,163 of record URQU01000001.1, read on the forward strand.
AGCTTGTTCATGCTGTGGGTCAGCTGGAGCTCTCCTGCTGGCGTTCTTCTGTTCTGGGGTGCTTCCTCCATCATCGGCGTGTGCCAGCAGCAAATCTCCATGCGCATCATGAAGAAGCGCGATGCGGAGAAGGAGGAGACTATCGAGGTGAAGCCGATCGAGGTCGATGTCACTCGTAAGGCTAAGAAGCCGCGTCCGAAGAAGAAGGACACCTCCAAAAAGCACGCTTAATCGATTTTGCGTAATGGTGCGCGGTGTTTCACGTGAAACACCGCGCACTGTGGTTTTTAGTTCTAAGGAGCTGCAAATGGCAGAAGAAGAGAACGTGGAAATGACCGCAGAAGAGGCTCAAGACGCCCAGGTCGAAGAAGACGGCATCAGCGACGAGGATCTCGATCGCATCGCGGATACCGCAATTGCAACCATCCAGGATATCTTGAAGCACTTCGACGTCGGCGAGGTTACCATCGACGAGTATGAAGGCGACGAAGGCGAGCTTATCCTCGACATCACCGGTGACGACCTGGCTGTTCTCATCGGCCGTCACGGTAAGACCCTTGATGCGTTGCAGTTCCTGGTTTCGGCTATCACTGTCCGCACCATGGGCTTCCGTTACCCCGTTATCGTTGACGTCGAGGGCTATAAGAATCGTCAACGAGAGAAGCTTGAGTCTATCGCCCGCAACGCTGCTGCAAAGGCTTCCAAGCAGCACCGCAGTGTGAAGCTTCGTCCTATGACCCCGTATGAGCGACGCATCGTGCATATCGCGCTTCGTGACGATGAGCGTGTTGAGACGGCATCCGAGGGCGAGGGTTCCGCTCGTCACGTTGTTGTCGTTCCTCTCTAGGCAGTTGCTTCTGCTCAGCCTCTTGCCGGTATCGCAAGAACCTACAAGGCCGCATCTTAGGATGCGGCCTCTTTGTTTTTCAAGGGGTTCATATGCTTGGTGGCCGATATGTCGCGTTAAGGGCTAAAGTATGTTTCACGTGAAACAACAGGACAGAAGGAATGGCTCATGCACGAGGATTTGTTCAAGCGACATTTGGAGTTGGTTATCGAGGCCAACAAGACCACGAACATCACGCGTATCTCTTCATGGGAGGACGGCATGGTGCTTCATGTGCAGGATTCCCTGCTTGGTCTGGATGCTTTGAACGCTTGCCCAGAAGGCCGCTATGCCGATATCGGAACGGGCGCGGGCTATCCTGGCATCCCGCTTGCCATTGAAACCGGTAGGCCTACGTTGCTGGTTGACTCCGTTCAGAAAAAGGTTCAAATCCTTGATGGCTTCATTGAAGAACTGGGCCTTGAGAATGTTTCCACGTATGCTGGTCGTATTGAAGACCTCGGTCGCGAGCAGGCTGGGCAGTTCGCTGCAATCAGTGCTCGCGCGCTATCGAAGCTGTCTATTTTGCTGGAGCTCTCTTCCCCGTTGTTGAAGATGGGTGGCCGGCTCATCTGCTTCAAGGCCCTTGTCGAACAAGATGAGCTCGATCATGCCCGCGTTGTCGGCAAGCAGGTTGGCATGGAATTGGTGGATGATCAGACCTATGAGCTCGATGGCTACTCCCGTAGGATCCTGTGTTACGAGAAGGTGGCCAAGCCGAAGCTTAAGCTGCCCCGCAGAACCGGTCTGGCTCAGAAAAAGCCTTTGTAGTTACGTTAGCCGTTCCCGATATTGTAGGGGCGGCTTTTTTCTTATTGAGGTTTCGTTGATTTCCGTTCAAAAGTCCCCATTGTGGGTTGGGGTTTTATACGCGTGAAACGAAACACGGTATACTAGCTTCTGAAACCATGAAAGGGGGTTCCTGTGGGATTTTTCGACGGCCTCAGGAAAGATAAAAAACAAGCTGAGCCGGTTCAGCAGGAACAACGCGTACAGGAAGATACCGTTGAGGATGAGATAGCTATCGAGCACATCGAAGTGGTCGAGCGCGACCCTCATAGCTCTACTGTGCCCGAGCCGCAGCCTGTTGAATCTCGCCCCGAGATCGAGCCTGCGCCCATCCGCTCTTACCGCGATAAGAAACCGGTAAAGCATGTGGTCGGTCAGACGAAGATCATGGCGATCATCAACCAGAAGGGCGGCGTAGGCAAGTCCACTACCGCAATCAACCTTTCCGCTGCTCTTGGCGAGCTGGGTAAACAGGTCCTTCTTGTAGACCTTGATCCTCAGGGCAATTCTTCAAGCGGCTTGGGAGTTGAGAAGAGCCAGGTGCAGAATTGCATCTACGATGTGCTGCTCAACGATGTTCCCGTTGAGGAAGTCATCATCCCTGATGTGTGCGAGGGATTGGATCTTGTTCCGGCGACCATCAACCTTGCCGGTGCGGAGGTTGAGTTGGTTTCCGAGATGGCGCGCGAAAACCGCCTTAAGGATGCCATCGGAGCTCTTCGAGGTAAATACGACTACATCTTCATTGATTGTCCCCCTTCCCTGGGTCTGCTGACGGTTAACGCCCTTGTTGCCGCCGATAAGCTGCTTATCCCCATCCAATGTGAGTTCTACGCATTGGAAGGTGTGACAAAACTCCTTGATTCAATGAAACGTGTCAAAACCCGTTTGAATCCTACGTTGGATATCTATGGCGTGCTCATGACCATGTACGACGGTCGAACCACGTTGTCGCGCCAGGTGGTCGAGGAGGTGCGCAGCTATTTCGGGCGATTGGTGTTTGAAACGCTGATTCCCCGTACCGTAAAGCTTTCCGAGGCTCCTAGCTTCGGTCAACCGATAACCCTGTATGACCCTTCGGGTAAAGGCGCCCAGTCGTACATGAGTCTTGCTAAGGAAGTGATTGCCCGTGGCTAGGAATGGTCGTGGTGGTCTTGGTCGTGGCCTGAATTCGTTGCTGGGCGGCGCTTATGAGGAAGCTATTCCTCAGGAGGAGCCGCAACGTGTGCGCGTGGATGCTGACGAAGCGCAGCAGCCTCGGCCGAAGCCTCAGCCCGAGCGCGAGGTGATTCGCGAAACCGTTCCCGCTCAAAAGTCGCCCGAACCCGGGACGGCACGTGAATCGGTTCCTTCTTCCTATGAAGAGCAGGAGCCGGAATCTATTGTCGAGAATGGTGTTGAGGTTACCATCAAGGGAGTTGCTCAGCGTGCTGCGCGTCCTGCTGTGCAGGAAGTGGTGGAACGCGCTGCTGCGCCTGCCGCTGCCGCGCAGCTTGACGATGCTCAACCTCGTGAAGTCAACGAAGTCGACATCAACGCCATTGCTCCTAACCCGGACCAGCCTCGTACGAATTTCAAGCGCGAGGAGCTCGAGGAGCTTTCCGCTTCTATCCAGAAAGACGGGCTTTTGCAGCCGATTCTGGTGCGTCCGCTTGAGGGTGGCATGTATCAGATCATCGCTGGCGAGCGTCGCTGGCAGGCATCGAAGCTGGCGGGTTTGCAGCAAGTGCCTATTCGAGTCAAAGAAGCAAGCGATGATAAGGCTTTGGAGCTTGCGCTTATCGAGAATATCCAGCGCTCCGACCTTAATCCCATCGAAGAGGCGTACGGCTATCGCCGTATGATGGAGCGCTTGAACATGACGCAGGCTGAGGTTGCCCAGGCGATGTCAAAAGGCCGTTCCACGGTTGCGAACGCCTTGCGCTTGCTGGAGCTTCCCGAGGAAGCTCAGCAGCTGCTGTTCGAGGAGAAGATCACCGCCGGCCATGCACGAGCCATTCTTTCCATTCCCACGAAGGAAGGCCGCGAACGCCTGACGCGTAAGCTGGTTGAGGAAAAGCTGTCTGTTCGCGAGGCTGAGGCTTTGGCACGTTTGTTCTCCGGTAAGAAAAACGAGAATGCCAAGCCGAAGGCTCCTATGCCGAAAGAATACCGAAAGGTTGCCCGTACGCTTAAGGATGTTCTGGATACGCCGGTAAAGGTGAAGTCCGTCAACGGCAAGAACAAGATCGAGATCGAGTTCAAGGATGAAGAGGATCTCGAGCGCCTGTTCAAGGGTATTCTTGCTTCGAATCTTGCATAAAGGGTTTTCGATATCTGACTAAAACGATTGAGCCGGCATCGTCTTGTCGGCTCAATTGCTGTTTAGCAGGCAGCGATTCTCGTCTTTCGACTTTAGCTCCGTGGGTGCTAGGTGTATGCCGATTGCCGGTCTGAGGACTTATGGTCGTCTCGGTTGCTTCGGCTTGGAAGCTTGCGTCATAGCGGAGATGAGAGTTTCTGGCAGTCGCTGCATCGAATAGGCGCATTCGTGAACGAAAAACCTCCCATTGCTTTCCTAGGTGAACTTGAAAGCAATGGGAGGTTACTGGGCTTTGTAGCCGTTTTGTTCTGCTCCTGCGAAGGAGCAGGCGTCAATTGATGCCGCTTGGGTCTACACCTGTTGTTCTTGCTTGTTACTTTCCGTTGGTGAAGGTGTTTTTCAGCTGTCCGCAGGCGCCGGCGATATCGGATCCCCTTGAATCCCGCAACGTAGTCTCTATCCCGTGGTGGCCAGCTTCAGCAATCCACTTATCGATAGTCTTGGATGAGCTTGGCTTGTATAGGGATTCCGGTATCGAGTTAATGGGAATCAGATTGATATGGCAAAGCAAGCCTTTGCAGAAATCCAGAAGAGCGCTCAGGTCATCATCGGTATCATTCACGTTATCGATCATGATGTATTCGAATGTGACGCGGCGATTCGTTTTCTCGATATAGCGCTGCAGGCTTTGCTTGAGTTTCGGCAGAGGGAAGCCACTGGTTTTCGGCATGAGCTCGAGACGCACGTCCTGTCGAGCCGCGTGAAGGGAAACGGCAAGCGTGAACTGCTCAGGCTCTTCTGCAAAACGGTCGATTCCGGGAATGATGCCGCACGTGGAGATGCAAATGTGACGGGCTCCGATGCCCAGGCCCTTTTCGTCATTGATGATGCGCAGCGCGCTCAATACGTTGTCGTAGTTCAGCAGCGGTTCGCCCTGCCCCATGCCAACGACATTGGTAACGCGGCGACCCATAAGGCGCTGCACTGTGACAATCTGGTCGACGATTTCCCCTGCGGTCAGATTGCGCGTAAGGCCTTCTTTTCCCGTTGCGCAAAACGCGCACGTCATTGGGCAACCAGCCTGCGTGGAGAAGCAGACCGTAAGGCGGTCTCCGTTACGCGACGGGATAGCAACGGTTTCGACGCATACGCCATCGTGGTACTCCAGAAGCAGCTTATGGGTGCCGTCGCTGGAGATGGCCTCTTCGAGCACATTGGGTACGAAGAGCGGATACTCCTCGGAAAGCTGAGCTCGGAGCTTTGCGGGAAGGTTGGTCATGTCGTCGTAGTTTCGAGCACCTTTACTGTAAAGCCATTCGTAAAGCTGCTTTGCGCGAAACGAGGGTTGACCGAGCTCCTTCATAAGGGGAGTCAGGTCGCTTAGGGTGAAGTTTTTGATTGGTGTATTCATGCGGGTCATTATACCTGTTTCACGTGAAACATCAGCGCTTACCTTTCATGCTGCGAAGCCTGTGTGTCGGTTTTGCTATACTGCAGCAATACGATCTCTAAAGGAGAAAGAAGGAGTCATGTCTTCAAGTATCGATCCTCGTTCTTACCGTGTCGCGCTTTTATGCGGCGGTAAAAGCAACGAGCGTGAAATTTCCTTAGCATCTGGCAAGGGTGCTCGTGAAGCTTTGGAGAAGGCAGGTTTTTCCGTCACCGATATCGATCCGGCGAATAAGGAGGATTTGAAGCGCTTGATCGAAGAGCCTTTTGATGTGGCATTCCTCTGCCTGCATGGCAAGTATGGCGAAGACGGCACGGTGCAGGGCTTGCTTGATATCGTCGGTATCCCATACACGTGCTCCGGCGTTTGGTCAAGCGCACTTGCCATGGATAAGGTGAAGGCGAAGGTCTTCTACGAGCGTGAGGGTATCCCCACTCCTCCGTCATTGACGGTTAACAAAGGCGACAAGGTTTACATCGAGCAGGTTATCTCGTCTATGGGCGAGAAGGTTGTCGTGAAGCCTGGTACCGAGGGCAGTGCCATCGGTGTATTCATCGTGGAGGGTGCCGAAGCTATCGAGGACGCGCTGCAGAAGGCGCTCGATATCGACGACGAGGTGCTTATCGAGCGTTACATCAAGGGCCGCGAATTCACCGTTGCCGTTTTGGGAAATCATGAGCCGAAGGCAATGCCTGTCATCGAAATCGTTCCCAAGAGCGAGTTCTACGACTTCGAGTCGAAGTATGCCGTGGGCGGCTCTCAGCATATCTGCCCTGCGCGCATTCCCGATGATGTGACGAAGGTTATGCAGCGCGAGGCGGAAAACGCTCATAAGGCGCTCTCGTGCAGCGGCACTTCTCGCACCGATTTCATTCTGGAAGACAACGGTGATTGCTGGGCTTTGGAAACCAACACCATTCCTGGTATGACCGCAACGTCGCTTCTTCCCGATGCGGCACGTGCCGCAGGTATGACGTTCCCTGAGCTGTGCACCAAGCTTATCGAGCTTGCATTGGAGGAACCTGTGCGATAAGCGGGTGCAAAAAAGGTTGGCTGATAACCAGCTAAAAAGACAAGCCATTCTATGAAGACGGCCCCAGAGTTCCTCTAGGGTCGTCTTCTGATTTATGGTTCGGTGTTCTTAACAGGAAGGGTGGTTTGGGCTCGAATCGATCGATTCCAAGGAACGACAGCGACCCTGAAAATCGTGGGGTGTCTTGCAGCTTCGGTCATCGCACGGTGCTATCAACCCCAGCATCGATCTCAATATAGGGAAGCCTAAAAGACAAAAGATGATGCAAACAAACTTTATGTCGTTCTAACGAACGATAAGCACAGAGTTGAGCCAATACTAAAAGCAGTCATCGAAAAGAGCCGCCGCTCACTGATGTTTAGCGAGGGGATATGGTTAAAACAACCCGCAGCTTTTCAGTCCGAATATCGCCAATGCGACTAACGCCAACAAGAATGCCCAACTGATCAAAAAACATCCCTTGTTTCCTTCCCTGCTTTTCTGAACCATCAGGTCGGTAAAGCCGCGGGATTTCTTGAGAATGGCGGTGTGGCTGTCACCCTTGGGCATGTCGACTCGTTGCGTGGGTTGCCAGGTTCCATGGGAGTCCAAAATCGATTGCACTCCCTGGTTTTTGATGTCGATGCGCGGGCGTATTCCTTGTGAAAGCGACTTCATGGTTGTGCGCATGAACGTTTCGAAGTCCGATTGATGAGCCTTGTCGAAGCAGAACAAGGCAACTTCGCCCCAATAAAAACCTGGTTCTGGCTGATCGGTGAAAGCAACGAACGATAGGACGGCATGCATTTCCCAGCTCTTAGCGGTAAGCAGGTTGAGTTGATGGGATATCTGCTCATCAAGATAGCCTAGTACATCGCCGTAATCGTTTACGACCCATGCACGTGTTTGACCTTTCAGGGGCTTGAACTCGATTTTGAAAACATCGCCGATGATGCAATTCGATCCAAGCAGAATCGCCGCATCTTTCTTTGAAATGGTGTCGAAACGGGCATATGCGCCGTAATAGCAATCGGGCAGCATCGGGTCTCCTATCTGAAATGAAGTGAAAAAAGCGTAACACAAACGAAGAAGCGGAATAGCCGTCATCCATCGATGCTGGCTGACTTACAATAAGAAGGTTACAAAGTGGTAGAAGCAAACATGGAATCATCCATGTGGGAGATAAGGAATATGCCGTGCGTGGTGATTTGCTCGCGTATATCAGTGACGGAACCCCTCAAGCGATCATCGATCGCTATGCATCGCTTGCTGATGCTTCGAAACAAAGCGATTACGGTGAACTTGACCGTGATATCGTGGTTATAGACACCGAGACAACCGGTTTCTCATTCAATCACGATGAGCTGACGCAGATTGCGGCCGCTCGCATGGATAAGGGCGAGATAGTCGATTGGTTTGTGACATTCGTAAACCCCGGGAAGCCTATCCCGGAAGATGTTGCGCACTTGACCAATATTCACGACGAGGATGTTGCCGACGCTCCTTCTCCGGAAGAAGCGCTTGCTCAGCTTGTCGAATTTGTTGGTGGGTCGAAGCTCGTAGCCCATAACGCTGCCTTTGATCGTACCTTCACTACGCGGCATCCAAGCGGATATCCTTTGCTTGAGAACACTTGGCTCGATTCCTTGGATCTTGCTCGTATTGCTCTCCCCCGCTTGAAATCCCATCGTCTTATCGACTTGGTTCGCACCTTCGGTGCGCCGGTTTCCACGCATCGTGCGGATGATGACGTTGCGGCTACGTGCGCCGTGTTCCGTATTCTGCTGGCTGCGGTGGATGCCATGCCGAAGCCTTTGGTGGCAAAAATCGCATCGCTTGCAACGCCTGAACAATGGGAAACTCAGATTGTTTTCCAGTATTTTGCCGACCATTCCGGTGATGCTGCGGGTGTGGCATCCGATAAGGTTGCTTTGATCGAAGATGCTGCGCGTGACATTGTTTCACGTGAAACAAACGAGGGACAGCTCTCGTGGGCCACGAGCCAGCTCGATCTTTTTTCGCTGCAATCGATCCGCCGCGATCGCCTTTGCAAAATCGAAAACAAGCCGAAGGTGGATGCGGATGCAATTGCCTCCGATCCGCTTCGCAGCATGGTATACCCTACCGCCGAGGAAATTGCTGAGGCCTTCAGCCAAGAGGGTCTTGTGGGCAACCTGTATAAGAATTACGAGCCGCGCGCCGAGCAGCGGGATATGAGCACTTCGGTGCGTGATGCATTCGCTTCTGGTCAAAATCTTGTGGTTGAGGCTGGAACCGGCGTCGGTAAATCTATGGCATATCTGGTTCCTTTGGCGTTGACCGCACAAAGGAACGGCATCACCGTCGGCGTGGCAACCAAGACGAACGCCTTGCTTGATCAGCTGGTGTTCAAGGAGGTTCCCGCGCTTGCGAAGGCGTTGTGCGCATCCGACCCCAATGCCAAGCCGTTGACCTGTGCGCCGCTGAAGGGCTTTGCTCACTATCCTTGCCTTCGCAAGATTCGCAACGTGGTCGATGATGGCGCTGCAATGAAAGAGATTCAGGGTAGGGAGCTGTCGCAGGCTCCGGCAATGGCGGCGCTGCTTTCGTTTATCGAGCAGACCGAATACGACGACATCGATGGTTTGAAGCTCGATTATCGATTGTTGCCGCGAAAGATCATCACGACGAGCAGCCAAGAATGCCTGCGTCGCAAATGCCCGTACTTCGGCAACCTGTGCTTCGTTCATGGGGCGCGCAAGCGCGCTGAAGCGGCGGACATTTTGGTTACCAATCATAGCTTGCTGTTCTGCGATATGGCCGCCGATGGCGGTTTGCTGCCGCCGGTTCGCTATTGGGCGGTAGATGAGGCCCATGGTGCCGAAAGCGAGGCTCGTCGCGCTTTCTCCATCGAACTTGACGCCGAGAGTATCCTGCGAGAGGCTCGTCGGGTATCTGCCGATGATGCTCGCAGGAATGTGTTCTCCCGTGCGGAACGCCGTGTGGTCTTAAATGGCGCGAAAGAGGAAAGCGAGACGCTGTTTTATACGCTTACGCAAAAAGGCAAGACTGCAGGCGAGGCATATCGTCAGACTGCTGAAGCTTTCTGCGCGAGCCTGAAAGGTTTGCTGTTCTTCGATACGAACCGGCATGGGCGCGGCTATGAAATCGTTGAGTTGTGGGTCAACAGCGATATCCGCGGTTCCGCTACCTTCGGCGATATCGTGGACAAAGGCGTTGCAATGCGTGAGTCTGCCGAGAAGCTGATAGCGGCTTGCCAGAATCTGGTGGCGTATCTTGAGGATATCGAGAACGCAGCTGCGATTCAGCGCGAGATAGCCGCGATGGCCATCGATCTGAAAGAACAGGTCAATGCGGTTCAGGTGATTCTCGAGGACCCCAATGAAAGCTATGCGTATGCTGCAACGTTGTGCCGAAAGAAGGATCGTATCGGCGAAAAGCTGCAGGGTATGCCCGTTAACGTCGGCGGAAAGCTGAACGATACGCTGTACGCCTCTACGCATTCGGTGATATTCGCATCGGCAACGCTGTCCGTCAACGGTAGCTTCGATGGCTTTACGAACGCGATGGGTCTTGGTCAAGGCGAGTTCTCTCCTTTTGAAACCCGTCAGCTCGACTCGAGCTACGACTTCGACAGGAACATGACGGTGTATGTTGTGGCCGATATGCCTGAGCCGAACGAGCCTAGCTATATGGCCGCCTTGCAGAAGTTCCTTGTTGAGGCTCATAAAGCGCAGCAAGGCTCGATGCTCACGCTGTTCACGAATCGCCGCGAGATGGAACGTTGCTTCGACTATGTGCAGCCTGAACTGAAGAGCGATGATTTGCGCTTGGTGTGCCAGAAATGGGGTGTGTCGGTGAAGGGGCTGCGGGATGATTTCCTTGCCGACGAGCATTTGTCGCTGTTCGCATTGAAGAGTTTTTGGGAAGGGTTCGATGCTCCGGGCGCAACGTTGAAGGGCGTTGTCATTCCGAAGCTTCCCTTCATGAAGCCGACCGATCCGCTGTCCTGCGAGCGCGCGGAGCGTGATGACCAAGCCTGGCGGCATTATGTGCTGCCCGCGGCGGTGCTCGAGGTGAAGCAGGCAGCTGGTCGATTGATTCGTCGCGCTGACGATACCGGCGCGCTGATTCTTGCGGATCATAGGTTGGTTTCGAAGAGTTACGGTAAGGTCTTCTTGAATTCCTTGCCAAGCAGCAACATCAAGGTGCTTCCTGCTGCTCAGATCGTTGCTGAATTGGCGGCAGCGAACAAAGGCTGAACCTGGCGGCATATATGAGAAGACGAGACGACAAAATCGCCCGAGCAGCTCATATCAAAGAGAGAACGCACGGAACGTCGAACGAGATATCCTTGAGCGTTCTCGATGCTGCTAAATATAAGGAAACAACTCAACGATTCAGCTTGAGGGATTTGCTTGCCGACCGTAGGGATGCGCGCAATCAAAGTGTTTCACGTGAAACAGGTGAACATGTTTCACGTGAAACATCAAAGCATGGACCGTCGTCCTGTGAGCAAGTTGTTGGAGATGATGCACGGAAACGCCAAAGCAAGCTAAGGATCGAAAAGAGGTCTGTCAAGCAAGCGGCAAAACGAAAGAAGGCCGTTCATGCATCAAATTCCGGCGAAAAGGCTTCGTCGAAGATGCAGGCCGCCCCTAAGCGTATGTCCATCGAGCAGGAAATCGCGCGAAGGAAAGCGCGGCGTCGCAAAGGGAGAATCGTTGCGATATCCATTATGGTGGCCGCCTCTTTAGCAATCGTATCCGTTGGCGTTTGGGCTTGGCATTGCCAGGTTACCGAGCAGCAGGGATATGAGTCTGAGCTTATGGATGCTCTGAGACTGGTTTCCGAAGCCGATGAGACCATTTTGGAAATAGATGCAATAGTGGATGATCCTTTTGCAGCGGAGAGCGATGGGCGAAGGCAAGAGGTGTATTCCTCGATCGAGCAAACCAAGGGCTTGTTAACCAACGCCGACGGGAAGGCTCGCGAAGTTTCGGAAAAGCTGTCCGATTCATTCGTCCGCGAAGTCGCTAACCAGACGGTGATATCGATATCGGCGCGTCAGGGCATGATAAAGCATGGCATGCAGCTTGTTGAGGCCTCGGAAAATGCTGAGCTGGCAACCGAAAAATGCGATGCTGCTTGGCAGGTGGTGCTGGATGCAGATGCCCAGGCTCGCGAAGCGACGAAACTTGCCGGGCAGAACGAGGTTGATGCGTCAAAGCAGTGCGCCTTAGAGTCGAAGGAGCTGTTTTCCAAGGGTCGAGAACAACTTGAGTCTCTTCAGGTAGGTTGTCCGGCAGCAGATTTTTCAGCGCTGATCGAATATGTTGAAAAGCGTATGAATGCTTTGGATCTGGCGGTCCAGTCCGATGAAGCGCTATCGGAGAAATACAAGGAAGAGGCTATTGCCTTGAACGATGCGTATAACGCTGCCGAGGAGGAAGCGGCGGCTATGGCTGCCAGCTTGCCAAGCGACCCAAAGCAGTTGATCAAAGATGCGTATTTCAACACCTGGTCGGAAGTCATTCGGTCATATGGCGGGCAGCGTGCAGCTGCCGGGACCAGTGATGCAGTTATACGTGATTATTTGGGCGCGCAAGGCAAATAGCGTATACTGCATCCCGTATATGCCTTGCTGTAATTGAGGAACGAAAGGCACAAAAATGCCGGATATTAAAGAGCATATCGCATACCTGTCACAGGAAATCGGCGCCCGTCCCGCTGGCACCGAAGAGGAGCAGCAGGCTGCGTTATACATTACTGAACAATTCCAAAAGGAAGCGGGCCTGCCTGCGAGCATCGAGGATTTCAATGGCGTTGGCGACCCTCATCTGCCTAGCATGATCTGCTGTGGCGCTGCTGCAGCGTTCGCATTGCTTTCGTTGATCGTGCCTGTATTGAGCATCATCGGGGTTATCGGCTGCCTTGCGGCTGTAGGCCTGTTCGCTGCCGAGTATTTGGATAAACCCATCATCTCGAAGTTGTTGGGGAAAGGCGTGAGCCAAAACGTTGTGGCTAAGTACGCCCCCGCGGCGCCCGAAGATGGCGAAGGGGCTCGTCGCCGAAAGGTCATCTTGGTGGCTCGTTACGACACCGGCAAGGTGCGCGCAGAGCTCGCGGGCCCCACGGCCCAGTTCATGCCGCTTGTCGGTGAAATCTCCTTCGGTGCGATGGTTGCCCTTCCCGTGCTACTGCTCATCAAGGGCGTTGCGCTGGGTTCTTCCGAAGGTACGCTCACCACGATTTTCACGCTACTGACCGTTATCGCCATGCTGCTCACCGCAATCCCGCTGGCTCTTGGAGCATTGCATCAGACCGCTGCCTATAACGAAGGCGCGAACTGCAACGCTTCCGGTGTTGCCGCCCTGCTCGAGCTGGCTCGCCGCATCGGCGCCGGACGCGTGAGCGAAGCGGAGATCGCCGAGCGCGAAGATGCTCTGATGCATGGACCGGAGGCTGCATACGAAAGCGGTCTCGTGCCCGAAGGCGCGGAGTTTGTGTATTCCTCTCACCCCCGTTCCTCCATGGAGGACGAGGAGAGCCTTATCGCCGCCAAGGCTGCGATTTCGGCGTTGTCGGGCAAGCCTGTCGACGGCATGACCGCTGAAGAGGTGGAGCGCAATCTTCAGAAGATCGAGCGACATGATCGCGAGGAAGCTGAAGAGGAAGCTCGCATGCAGCGTATGGAGGCGCGCGCCATCGAGAGCGCCCGCCGTGATGCGGAGCAGGCCCGTCTTGCAGCCGAGCAGGAGCAGGAGAAGGCTCTTGAGGCTCAGCAGATGCAGGAAGCTGCGCAGGCCCAGGCTGAATTCGAGGCCCAGCAGGCGGCTATGCAGCAAGCCGAGTTCGAGGCTCAGCAGGCAGCGGCTCAGCAAGCTGCCGCCCAGCAGATGCAGGCTGCCGCGGAGCAGCAGCGCGCGGCCCAGGCAAGCGTGCCCGATTGGTATGCCCGTGCTCAGGAAAAGGCGAAGAAGCCTCGCAATGCCGAGAAGCCGGCGCAGCGCTCTCGTTATGCCAGCGCTCTTGATGCTGCGGTTGCTGAAAGCGCCGGACATTTCGCAAAGGCGAACAATATCGTGGAGCATGAGCTTGAGCGTTCCTTCGATATTGATCGCGATACCATTCGCGAGGTTCGCGCTCCGCAATGGGCAACCATCGCGCCTGTGCAGCCTACTGTGCAACCCGAAAACGAGCAGCCGGTCGTGAATACCGAGTCCGCCAACGTTTCAGTGAACGCTGTGTCGGCGGCTGAGCAGGCTACGCGCATGCAGCAGGTTCCCATGCAAGAGGAGCCCGTTGTCCAGGCTCCGGCACCTCAGCAGGCCGTGCAGCCCGCGCAGTTTAATGCGCCGGTTGATACGGTTTCCGTTGCCGATACCGCCGTCGTAGCGCCCCAGCCCGATGTCGTCGCTCCGGTTGCCGGCTCTGCGGCACCGGCCGTGGCAACCGAATCCGAACCTGAGCAGGTTCCCGCTCAGCAGTCCAGCGCGCAGTTTGCCGTAGCGCAGGTGTCCGAGCCTGAGCCTGTTAAAACCCAGGCCGTCGCTCCTGCGGAGATCGCCGATCCTTTCGCTACGGCGGCTACGCCTCCGATCGACGTGACGAAGCTTCACCTTGACGACGTTCCGCCGATGGGCGATGTTCCCATGCCGGCGTTCTTGGATCCGCGCAAGGTGCAGGAAGAAGCTCAATCCCGTCAGCCCAATGCTCCCCGTTCGGGTAACCGCGTCGACGTGACGCAGGCTTCCATCACCGAGAACGGCCGAGTCGATGCGACCAATGCCCCCGCGGTGGCGGCTGCCGCACCCGTGTCCGAGCCCGTAGATGAAACGGTGCCGGAGCTGCAGGCGAAGCCGCTTGCCATTCCGGATGTTTCCGCGGTTCCTGTGGCGCCTGTTACTTTGCCGGAGGTGGCTCCGGCTGCTTCGGCTGCCCCCGTTGCGGCAGCGGTGAAGCAGCGTGCCCCCCTTGCCGACGTCGAGTCTGCCGGCAAGACCGCGGCGCGCAGCCTGCTTAACCTGCTTCCCTCCATCGGGTCGTCCGACATCAAGGCCGCTCATGAGCAGGAGTCCGAAGACGATGAGATGTCCGGCGATGAGAAGGGCTCCAAGCCTTCCCTGCTTGCTTCCTTGCCTTCGCTGTCCGGTTCCATTAAGGCGGCGGATGCCGCTCAGGCACAGCCGGGCGTGAGCGCTGCTGCCGGGTTTGGCACTGCCGGCGCTACCGGTTCGTTCGCTCCGGTGGGCAGCGAGCTTGCCAGCACCATGGATCCCGAGGACATGTACGTCGACGATGCGGACGATTCCGCTTACGAGGACCATTTCACGGAAACGGGTGCGTTCGCCGGCCCTGGCTACATGGAGATGCCGAAATCGCGCTTCCGTCGCCTGTTCGACAAGTTCCTCCATCGCAAGGATGACGAAGATGACACGCCGCAGGAGTGGCTCGATGTGGATGACGACTTCGAGGCCCGCGCCGCCGGAAAGGCGCGCGGCGGCTGGGAGAGCTTCCAGGAAGAGCACTACGAGCATGGCGAGTATCAGGGTGATTACGCCCTCGAGGTCGGTCAGGATGCTGCTGCGAACCCAGGGGCTACGCAGGCCCTGCCCGCTATGCAAAACAGCGATCTTGGGGCAACTCAAGCATGGACGCCTCAGCCGATCGACGTCGAGACGGTCGGTCAGGAAGCTTCGCGCGTTGCTTACGACGATTCCTTCGATGTCGATGACGTGGCCGATGACGAGCAGTCCCAGTCCAACCGCTTCCGTCCGTGGCATGGCGGTGCTTATTCCGCTCGTCGCATGGAGAGCAGCAATCTGTCCTCCGAGGAGCTTGCCGACGAGGCAGCTGCAGCAGCGGTGCCGACGCCCGTAGAGCTCAACGAGGAGCTCAACGAGGTGTACCAGTTCCGCAATCCCGACATCGACGCCGAGGTGTGGTTCGTGGCTCTGGGTTCCGAGCTCGCTCAGAACTCCGGCATGAGGGCGTTCCTCGAAGCCCATCAATCCGAGCTGCGAGGTGCATTCATCGTTGACATCGACGCCATCGGCGCCGGCGATCTGACCATGATCGAGCGCGAGGGTTTCTTAAAGCCTTCGAAAGCGTCGTCTCGTATGAAGCGCTACATCCGCAAGGCTTCGCAGGCTACCGGCATTAAGATGGCATCCGGTGCGTTGCTCGGCGACGAAAGCGCTGCATCGTACGCCGCGAAGCACGGTTGCGAGGTCACCCATCTGGTGGGCATGGAAGGCGGTAAGCCCGCGCTATACGGCCAGCAGGACGACATCGTCGAGAACATCGACGAGAAGAAACTGGCCTCCAACGTGGACTTCCTTATGGAGTTGTTGAAGAATATGTAAGGCCTGTAACATGCTCGTTATCTGTCTGGACGGCCGCTGGCCTATAATTTCAGCCCGCACGAGCATGAACTGAAGGTGCATTCACCGATTCGCGGCGATTGCGCTCTTATACAGGAACTAGAGAGGTTTACTATGGCTATTGAGGCATACTGCGTGAAATGCAAGGCAAAGAAAATAATGAAGGATCCCGTTGAGGGCGTCACGAAGAACGGCAAGCCCATCACGAAGGGCAAGTGCCCTGACTGCGGCACCACCATTTGCCGCATCGGCGCTGCAAAATAGCATATCGTTCGAGCAACAACCAGCAATGCCCGCCCTGCGCGGGCATTGCTGGTTTTGAAGCGGCGGGAATGTATGACACGAAAGGAAGGGAGCGTAATGGGCGGCACACAGAAAATCGACCTGTACGAGAATTTCAAGAGCATCAACTCGATCGATGCTGACAAGTACAAACGTTACGATGTGAAGCGCGGTCTGCGCAATGCCGACGGCACCGGCGTGCTGGCGGGATTGACGGGTATCTCCAACGTGCATGGCTACGTCATGTCCGATGGTGAAAAACTCGCCGACGAAGGCGAGTTGCGCCTTCGCGGGTATGATCTTTACGACCTTCTGGGTGTCGATGCGAAGGACCGCCGATTCAACTATGAAGAGGTTTCCTATCTGCTGCTGATGGGCGAGCTTCCCACCGAGGAGCAGCTTTCCGGCTATATCGCCACCATCGATGCCCAGCGTGAGCTGCCCGATGGTTTCACCGCGTCCATGATCATGCGCAACACCCCTCCCGATATCATGAACGTGCTGGCTCGAACCATCCTGCTTCTGTATGCATATGACGAAAATGCCGAGAATCGATCCGTCCAGCATGAGATCGGTACCGCCATCTCGCTGATTTCCCGTCTCCCCCGCATCATGGTGCTGACGTATTACGCGATTCGCGCGCGTTACAACAACGAGTCCATGATCATGCATCGCTTCATTCCGGGCCAATCCACCGCCGAGACCATTCTTTCCATGCTGCGCCCCGATAGGCAGTTCACGGCAGAGGAAGCGCGCATGCTTGACATCATGCTGTGCCTGCACGCCGAGCATGGCGGCGGCAACAACTCGTCGTTCACCACGCATGTGCTGACTTCTGCGGACACGGACCCGTACTCTACGTACGCCGCGGCGATCGGATCGCTGAAGGGCCGCAAGCACGGTGGCGCGAACCATCAGGTTCTAGCCATGCAGAAGGAGATCAAGGACAACGTCGTCAATTGGGAAAACGATGACGAGGTTGCGGCATATCTTGCGAAGATCGTGAACAAGCAGGCTTATGACAAGAGCGGCCTGGTCTACGGCATGGGTCATGCAGTTTACACGCTGTCCGATCCTCGTGCCGTTATTTGCAAGCGCTTCGCCGAGAAGCTGGCTATGGGCACTGAATTCGAGGCCGAGTTCCGCCTGCTTGAGAAGATCGAGCGCCTGGCGCCCGAGGTTATCCTCAACGAGAAGGGCACAAGGAAGGATATGTGCGCGAATGTGGACATGTATTCCGGCTTCGTGTACTCCATGCTGGGCATTCCGGAGGATCTGTTCACTCCGTTGTTCGCCTGTGCTCGTATGTCCGGCTGGGCGGCTCATCGCTTTGAGGAGATCGTTTCAGGCAAGCGCATCATCCGCCCGGCTTACAAGTCCATTTACAAAAAGAAACGTGAGTACATCCCTATGGACGAGCGGTAAGCGCAACGTAACGCAAAACCCTGTAAAAGCGCCCGGATTAGTTCCGGGCGCTTTTACATTGCATGGGGACGAATAAGGAGACAAGTAATCGTAGGATTACATAAAGCTATACTATTTCATATCCGATAGATTTGGGGTTCTGAAGAAGGCCGAAAGCCTGACTTGTCCCCCGTTACCGTCCGCTTGGTATGCTTGCGATAGTTCCTGGTCAGAACGGTTTACGTTACCGATATTGACGCCTGCCGAAGTTGTTTTCTGATTTGTGCTGACATTGCCTTGCTTATGCAAGCGGGCTGCTGAGCCTGAAGTAACCTTGCGGTTTCGGCTTGATCGACCTTCTGAAAAAGAAAACGCCCGGAGACCCGGGCGATAGCATTCTGGCGGAGGAAGTAGGATTCGAACCCACGGAACCTTGCGGCTCAACAGTTTTCAAGACTGCCGCCTTCAACCACTCGGCCATTCCTCCATATAGCTTGCTAGGATACCATATAATGTTGCTTATGAATGACGAAGAATACATGCGCATGGCGCTTGAGGAAGCGCAACGTGCGGCGGATATGGGAGAGGTTCCCATTGGCGCCGTGGTTGTGTACCACCCTATCGACAAAGGCACTCGCCGCCCCCTAGCGGAGCCTCGCGTGATCGCGCGAGCGTGCAATATCCGCGAGACGCAGCAAGATCCTGCAGGGCATGCGGAATTCGTAGCCATGAAGCAGGCAGCGGCCGAACTTGGCGTGTGGAGGCTTTCGGGTTGCACGGTGTACGTGACGTTGGAGCCGTGCATCATGTGCGCCGGACTGATGCATCAGGCTCGAGTCGACCGCTGTGTGTTCGGCGCACCCGACCCGAAGGCAGGTGCGTTGGGCACGCTGTATTCCATCCATGAGGACAAGCGCCTCAACCATACATTCGATGTGAAAGCCGGCGTGCTGTCCGAAGAATGTGCAACCATGTTGCGAGAATTCTTCAAGGCACGTCGAAAGAAACGAACGGAGCAGCAGTGATGCAGCAAAACGAAAAGCAGAATGTTTCACGTGAAACATTGGAAGGGTCCGTGGATATGCTCGACATAGCCCGCGTAGCCCAAGATGTGGAAGCTCGCGAGTTTGCCGGCATGGGCTCGCTGAAGCTAGTGGCTCCGGCGAAGGTCAACCTGTATCTGAACGTCAAGGGTGTGCGCGAGGATGGATACCACGAGGTATCCACGACGATGCACGCGCTGATGCTTCATGACGTGCTGCGCATGAAGATCATCCCGGGCACCGGCGAAGCGGTGAAGCTGACCACGCGCAGCTTCGAGGGCCTTGCTCCCTTGGATGTCGATCCGCAGGACAATATCGTGGTGAAGGCCATCCTGAAGCTTGCCGAGGCTTTCGGTCGCACGCTTGGCGAAGAGGAAACGATGCGCGTGCATCTGGAGAAGCGCATCCCTGTTCAGGCTGGTTTGGGCGGCGGCTCCTCGGATGCCGCAGCGGCGCTGCTTGGCTCGGCTGTTTTATGGGGCGAAAGCGTTCTGGACCCGCGAATCAAAGAGGTTGCAGCTCAGCTGGGTGCCGATGTGGTCTTCTTCTTGCAAGGCGGTTGCGCGCTCTACGACGGCATCGGCGAGCATCTTGTCCGCACGCTCAAGCCGATGAACGACTTCTTGGTGTTGGTGAAGCCCGAAGGCGGCGTTTGCACGGCCGAGTCCTACAAGAAGCTCGATGAGGATCCTCAGCCCATCCCGACCGAGGATGCACAAGCTGCGGAATCGGCGGAGTATGCGATGACCGTGCCGTTGCTGAACAATATGGCGAAGGCAAGCGAGCAGCTGAATCCGGGAATCCGCACTGTACGCGAATGGTTGCAGGAGCAGCCGGGCGTATGCAAGGCTATGATGTCCGGCAGCGGTGCCGCGGTGTTCGCGATATGCGATTCCTTCGCATCGGCGGCTAAGGTGGCAACCGATGCGCAGGCCAAGGGGTGGTGGGCTCGTACCACCACGTTCGGTCCCTTCAAGGCAACGCTTACCACGAATTGCTAAACGTATTCCTGAAGCAATGGTTTCAGCGCGGGGAGATGTAGTCTATCCTGCATGCAAGGCGGATGCATCGGTTTCGAAAGGACGCCTGGCAAATCGAGGCGAAAGGGGAAAGCCTCGGAATCGAACAGAAGGGGCAACCCGTAAAGGAGGAAGCTATGACAGCGGTAATCATCGTCGTTGCGATAGCTGTGGTGCTGATCGTGTTCATCATCGCGCTCTACAACAAGTTGGTGAAGCTTCGCAACATGGTGGACAACGCATGGGCGCAGATCGATGTGCAGCTTCAAAGGCGTTTTGATCTTATACCGAACGTAGTGGAGACTGTGAAGGGATATGCGCAGCACGAGAGCGCTACCCTGGATGCTGTCACGCAGGCTCGTGCGGCGGTGGCTAACGCAAACACTCCTGAGGGCCGCATGGGAGCTAACAACCACCTTACTGAAACCCTCAAAAGCCTGTTTGCGGTTGCCGAGGCTTATCCCGATTTGAAGGCGAACGCCAACTTCCAGCAATTGCAGGCTGAGTTGTCGAACACCGAGGACAAGATCAGCTATATGCGTCAAAGCTTCAACGATACAGTGATGAAGTACAACACTGCTATCCAGACGTTCCCCGCCGTGCTCCTCGCTGGCGCTATGGGATTCAAAGAGCGTCCGAACTTCGCCGCCGATGAGAGTGCTTCCACCGCGCCGAAGGTGACGTTCTAGCATGGTTGCAAGGTTGACGCGCATCATACCGTTGCTGCTATTGCTGGCTTTTGCGGCCGGCGTGGTGTACGTGGTGGCATCATGGCGCTATTCGCCTGCGCGGGCGAAGGAGATCCTTATCAAGGCCTTCACTGTGCTGAATGTAGCGTTGGCTGCGTTTTTCGGCTTGGCGAGTCTGTATGCGTTGTCGGAGAGCAACGGCGATGTGCTGGATTTGACGCTTTCGTTCATGGTTACGGCGTTGGTGGCTTTGGGAATCACGCGGATATGCCGAGCCGTGTTCCTGAAGCACAACCCCTCGTATCGGATGAAGCCGATGAAAGCGAAGCGTTTGCGTCGCTCGCCCTGGCCCTGGGGAAGAAGATAGATTGCGAAGGCGCCCGATTCTGGGCGCCTTCTTTTATGGCGCGGAAAGGCGTTGGGAAGACGGCCTACGAAGGGGTGGGGTCACTTCTCTGGAAAGGGCGTGCAGTTGAGATAATGGTCTGCTATAAGGTGCTTTCCATGAGGCTATTCTCGTGCAAATGTGCGAAATCGTTCGAGACCGCCTGCAAGGCTTAGGAAGTCGTAGCAAGGGAGTGGCTGCATAAGATGATGCTGATATAAATGATGTCAGGGCATGAAGACCCGAGAATGCGAGGGTTGAAAGAAAAAGCCCCCGCGTTTGCGGGGGCTGAGAATTCGTGGCGGAGAAGTAGGGATTCGAACCCTAGATGCCCTTGTGGGGCATACTCACTTAGCAGGCGAGCACCTTCGGCCTCTCGGTCACTTCTCCACGCTATAATAGGTGCGGGTAGATATAATACCTTGACTGTCGGAAACTTGCAAGGAGCATTCTCGATGCAATACACAAGGACACCTCAATTCCCAGGCAGCCAGCGGGAGGAAGCGCGTTGTCGCGTTGCATGGATGATCGCGGCTGTGTTAGTGGTCGTTGCTTGCGCATGTGCGTTGGCAGCTTTGCCGGGCAAAGCCTATGCGAAGTCGTACACCATGCCGCAAGTGAACATTCAGGCTCAGCTGGAAACCGATGGAACGCTTCACGTGGTGGAACAGCGCACGTTCGATTTCAACGGCTCGTATTCCGCTATTTGGTGGTCGTTGAGTCTGCTGCCTACGAACGCGGAATTCTCCGTGAACGGTGTTCGCATGATGGGCGTCGATGATTCCGGCGCTGCTGAAGGGTCGATGTCGGCGCTGCCCGAGGTGCCGTTCGAGCTGAAGTGGCGCGAGGAAGGCGGCCCGGGGCGGAACTCCTATTCCCTGGACAGCCCGAAGAACACGGTGTATGTGTTCTTCGGCTCTCATCCCGAGCGTGTGGTTGTGGAGCTTGATTACACCATCACCAATATGGCCCAGGTGTACGATGACGTCTCCGAGGTGTATTGGCAGTATCTAGGCTCCGAGTGGTCGGCAGCCTCCGAGAACGTGACGGCCACGCTTCAGCTTCCCCTCCCCCAGGGCGTTACGGTGGATCCTGGTGAGAACGTGCGCGCATGGGGCCATGGTCCGCTGAGCGGCAACGTTTCCGTTAACGCCGATGGTTCGGTCACATGCACGGTTCCTCGTGTGGAAACCGGCGAATATGCCGAGATGCGCGTGTGCATCCCTTCCAAATGGCTGACGAACGTGTCGCTGAGCACACAGCGCCTGCATGCCGGCGAGCAGCGCCTGGATACGGTGCTGAAGGAGGAGAAGGCCTGGGCGGATACGGCGAACAGCAAGCGCATGATGTCGTTGGCGTTCTCCGTGGCGTGCGTGGCCGTGTGCGTTGCGGCATTGATCTGGGCTATTGTCATGTTCTTCCGCCATGGCAAGGAGCATAAGCCGGACTTTACGGAGCAATACTGGCGCGATGTGCCGCGAAAGGGCTTGCATCCGGCCGTCATCGGCCGCTTGTGGCGTTGGGACAGGACGAGCACCGACGATCTTACGGCAACTATCATGCATCTGGCGCAAACGGGTGCTGTTCGCATCGATTCCGGTTCGTATATGGCGCCGACGAAGCATGGCGGCATGAAAACGGTCAACGACTTCTATATCACGAAGATGGTGGAGGCCGATGCCGTAAGCGACCCGATTGACAAGGCGGCGTTCGAGCTGCTGTTCGACAGAGTGGCGGCAGGCCAGAATTCGCTGTGGTTCGGCAGCATCAAGAAATACGGCGATGATCATCCTGAGCGGCTGGTGAACGCCGTGAAACACTGGCAAGATGTGCTGACCGCGGAGACGGACAAGCACGGATTCTTCGAGGAGAAGGGCAATAATCTGCGCGCCTGGACGTGGGCGCTCGCTGTCATATTGATTGCGGTGGCAATGGTGATTTGGTTCATAACCGATAACATGCTGCCCGTGATATGCGGTGTTCCCACTGTTGCGGCGCTGGCTTTCATCGGGAACAACATGACGCGACGCAGCGTCGATGGCAACAACCTGGTTGCGCACTGCAAGGCGTTGCGCAATTGGCTGCGCGATTTCAGCTCGCTTGAGGAGCGTCCGCCCACCGATGTGAAGGTGTGGGGCGAGTTCATGGTGTACGCGTATCTGTTCGGCGTTGCGAAGCAGGCCATCGAGCAGCTTCGCAAGACGCAGCCCCAGCTATTCACGGTCGATCAAACGTATGGAGATACCTACGTGCCCTGGTGGGGTTGGTACACCTCTTACGAGACCGGTGCGAGCGCCGGGATGCCTGATGTGGGAAGCTTCCTCTCCGCGTCGTTCAACCAGGCTGTGAAAACCGCTCACGAGGCTATACAGGGGGAATCTAGCGGCAGCGGAAGCGGCGGTGGATTCTCCAGCGGTGGCGGCGGAGGCTTCGGCGGCGGCGGTGGCGGAGCCCGTTAGGCTTGGCCGAGCTTCCGTGCATTGCCAACGGCGCAAAAGGCTGACATTTAGGCTTTCGGTCGGTTACGTCAGCTTGCTTGCCGCCGGGTCCGCGCCGTCCGGCTTTTCGACGATGTCGGTCTGCTAAGATAGCGGACGCGTCGTTAAGAGCGAATCACGTTGAGCACGAAACGCCGATCTGCGTCGCCTTATGCGGCTGTAGATCGGCGTTTCTTTATTGTGCCCGGTTATGGGTTGCAATCGGGGGTAAAAGGGAAGGTTGCATGAAGAAGGAACTGCCCTCTTGGGCGTATAAGGTTGCTATCGTTGTGGCGACCATCATCTGGGGCTACAGCTTCGTGTCCATGAAAGATGTGGTAGCGGTCATTCCGCCAGCATGGTTGCTGGGCTTCCGCTTTCTGTTCGCGGGCATTGTGTTGACCGCTATCCTTTGGAAGCGCGTCCGTAAGGCCTTCAGCGGCAAGATGGTGCTCGCCGGCACCGCGCTCGGCTTGGCCGATTATCTGGCATTCTGGACGCAAACCGTTGGCTTGGAGCACACCACTCCAGGCATCAACGCGTTTCTTACGGCGACGTATTGCGTGATCGTCCCCTTCTTGTGGTGGATCATCGCTCACAGGCGCCCGACGGTGTTCAATATTGGCGCTGCCGTGCTTGCCTTGGTGGGCATTTGGCTGGTGTCGGTCCAGTCGGGCGGTATGACCATGGGCTTCGGCGAGGTTATGACGCTGGTGTGTGCGGTCATGTTCGCCGTGCACATGGTGCTGGTTTCGAAACTCTCCCTCTTCCACGACGTGTTGGCGCTTACGGCTGTTCAGTTCGTTGCCGAGGGTTGCATGGGCCTGCTGTCAGGCGCGGCGTTTGAGACGTTCCCGGGGTTCGCTGCTTTCACGCCCGGCATCATCGGTCAGTTGCTGTTCCTGTCCATCTTCGCTTCCATTGTGGCGTTCGGCATCCAGAACGTCTCGCTGGCGCATATTCCTCCGGCCCAGGCATCGCTGTTCTTGAGCCTGGAATCGGTGTTCGGCGTGCTGTTCAGCGTGTTGCTGTACGGCGAGCAGCTGAGCCTTCGTTTGCTGGTTGGTTTCTCGTTGATTTTCGTGGCCATCATCATCAGCGAAACGTTTCCGTTGAAGCGCAAGAAGCCTGATGAGGCCGTTGGAGAGACCGTATAAGAACAGCTTGTTACCGTTGTCTTGACGCATGAGCAGGCATGATACAATTCGAACGTACATGACCGATCAAGGAGGGCTTACCATGGCGGAGAAGAACAACGTTGTTCTTATCGGCATGCCCGGCTCGGGTAAATCCACGCTGGGTATCGTGTTGGCGAAAATCATGACGAAGGACTTCATCGACGCCGACATCGTCATTCAGAACCAGTGCGACAAGACGCTGCAGAAGATCATCGACGCATGCGGTCCCGAGGGTTTCATCGAGGTCGAGAACGAGATTCTCAGTAAGATCGACGCGGAGAACAGCGTTATCGCCACGGGCGGTTCCGCCGTCTACTCTGACGAGGCTATGAAACATCTGGCGGAGATCGGCACGGTTGTGTACCTCAAGATCTCCTACGATCAACTGGTGCACCGTCTGAGCGACCTGCAGGAGCGCGGCGTCGTGTTGAAGGGCGGTATCGGTATGAGCCTCAAGGAGCTGTACGACGAGCGTCTGCCGCTGTATGAGCACTACGCCGGCATCACGGTGGACGTGAACGACCTGTCCATCACCGCTGCAGCTCGCAAGGTTGCAGATGCGCTTGCGCATGAAGGCGTGAAGTAATGTTTCACGTGAAACATTAGAGTATTGAAAGGCCACCGGAAGGTGGCCTTTCTTGTGTAGTCGAACGATTAAAGCTGTTGAAAGGTGTTGCTGGTCCTTTAATTGCATAGGGGTGTTGGTTTCGGTAGATGAGAGGAAACCTTGTCGCGTGCATACGGGTGCTGTGTCTGTAAGCGCGTATTGCGAAGACCATATGGCATATCCGAATAAAACACCTTCGCAGAAACAAATAAGGCCCCGATGTTTCACGTGAAACATCGGGGCCAGCATGAGGGGCAAGCAGTTGCTATGCGGTGGCGAAACCTTGTGCAGCTGCTGCGCGGTCCTCCTGGGTGGTCTTGGCGCCCAGGCGATCAGTAAGGGGGTCGATCGGCGGCACATCGTCGTGGTTCTTGTGGGGAACCATGTCCTCTTCCTTACCGCCCGCGTCATTCAGACGCTTGAAGAAGTCCTTCGTTTCACGGACGACCACACCGGAGAGAACGATCAAAGCGATCATATTCGGCACGGCCATGCATGCGTTGAAAATGTCGGCGATGGTCCAAACGGCGGAAACGGTCATGTAAGGGCCGATGAACACAGCGGCGATGTAGAGCCAGCGGTAAACCTTCACGGCCTTCATGCTGCCGTTGCTGAAGTACTCAAGGCAACGCTCGCCGTAGTAGTCCCAACCAAGGATGGTGGTGAAACCGAACAGGGCCAGGCACGCCATGAGCACGAACGACACGACGGTGGGAGGAATGAACGGCAGGCCAGCCTGGAAAGCGGCGGTGGTGACGGAAGCGCCCTCGAGGCCCGGGATCAGGTAAGCGCCGGTCATGACCAGGGTGAGGCCGGTCATGGTGCAGACCACGATGGTGTCGAGGAACGTACCGGTCATGGACACGAGACCCTGACGGACGGGCTCCTTCGTCTGAGCGGCAGCAGCGGCGATAGGTGCGGAACCGAGGCCGGCCTCGTTGGAGAAGATACCGCGGGCGATACCCTTCTGCATGGCGATGAAGATGGCTCCGAGCATACCGCCGGCAGCAGCATCAAGACCGAAGGCGGAACGGAAGATGACCGCGAATGCACCGGGAATCTTGTCCAGGTTGGTGAGCAGCAGCACCAGGGAGAAGCCGACGTAGAGCACCACCATGACGGGGATGACGCGCTCGGAAACGCTGGCGATGCGCTTGATGCCGCCGATGACCACCAGGCCGACCAGCACGGCTACCACGATGCCGCCGATGACGGTAGCGATGGAGTAATCCATGCCAAGGATGCTGACCGTGATGGACTTCTCGGGATCGAAGAAGTTCGTGATGGCGGTGTTGATGGAATTCACCTGAGTGAAAGTACCGATACCGAACAGGCCGACGCACATGCCGAAGAAAGCGAAGATCTTGGCGAGCCAGCGCCAGCTGATCTTAGGCAGACGCTTACCCATGCCGCGCTCGATGTAGTAGAACGGGCCGCCCAGCACGTGGCCGGTGTTCTCATCGATGCTGCGGAACTTAACGGCAAGCAGACCCTCGGAGTACTTCGTAGCCATGCCGAACAGCGCTGCCAGCCACATCCAGAACATGGCACCAGGGCCGCCGACCACGATAGCGGTTGCAACGCCCACGATGTTGCCGGTACCGATGGTTGCTGAGAGCGCGGTGCACAGCGCGCCGAAGCTGGTCACTTCGCCGGAGCCGCCCTTCTCGTTCTTGACCATGTAGCGCAATGCGCGCGGCAGTTGACGGAACTGCAAACCGCCCAAGCGAACCGTTAGCAAGATGCCTCCGAACAGGATGAGCACCATCAACGGGACGCCCCATACAAAGTCGTCAATGGTGGTGATCACGTTGTTGACGACGTCGAAAAATCCTTCCACAACTCACTCCTAACTTAACTCTGGACCGATACAACCTCTGCGAGACCCTGAGGATGCACGGAAAGAGAGCTCAGCGAAAGCTATGGGGTTCTGGAATATGGAATTAGGGAAGGGAAAAGTTTTCGTGAACGCCGAGTTTGAGTTTCGTTCACGTTTGCGACAAGTCACTGACTTTTCTCTGTCCTTTTGCCTGAGAGTTTCAGCGAAACGGTTCGCCGCTGCAGCTTGATCGAAGCTGTATACGGTTAGGTCTTGCGGCCTGTGTTTCGCCTTGCCCCTTCGGCACCCATAGTTGGGATTCTCCAGAGGCCCCTGCTTGCCCTGTTTCTTGCGATCCAGAACATATCAACGGGGTGACGCTATGAAATTGTGGCAAGAACTTTAACAGCGGAGTAACGGCTTGTAAACACCCCAGTATTTCGAATGTGTAACTTTTTGGGCAAGTGGACAAAAAGAGAGTGAAGTAAAGTGAAATACTCACCGGAATGAGGGGCGTCTAGTTGCTTGGAGGAGTGTTTCGCAGTACATCACCTAAAGATAATGGGTTGTACAAGTGACGTTGTACATATGTATTGATTCGGATATCATAAGAGAAGCGGAGTGAAGGTTTTCACTGGATAAGGATGGGAACTTCGCTCCCGGTGCTTGCCTTGCTACCATGTTTTTCGACTCGCAATGGCAATGGGCTCCCGTTCGACTTGGGGCATAAATGCAGTCATCGATCCGTCCGATGCGGAGCCGGCGAAGCGCGTGTTTCGCGTTGCGAGTGAAGAAGGGAATAACCAAGCCTTTTCCAACAAGGTTGAAAAAGGATCGATCTCGCTTCGTGAAAAGAAGGGGATGCCGAAATCCGGTCGGTGCGGGGACAAGGCATTGCGTGCGCTTTGGTTATCGGCAGAGCAATCCCCTTCCATATGGTTTTCGACGGGAAACGCAGCGATTCGCTATCGTGGTTGTTCTGTTTAATATTATGTTGCGCTATGAAAGGGTAAGGATGAAGTTCACGGTTGTGGCGGTTGGAAAGCTGAAAGAACGCTTTTGGGTGGATGCCTGCGCGGAATATCTGAAACGCCTGCAGCCGTATGCGAAGACCCAGGTGCGCGAGATTGCCGACGTTGACCCACGCAAGGTGGGCGGCGTAGAGGGCGCGCGTGATAGAGAAGGAGCCGTTATCTGCGCTGAACTGGAGAAACTTGGCGCTGACACGCATGTGGTGCTGCTGGCTATCGACGGCAAGGAACGCTCGAGCGAAGGGCTGTCGAAGCGTTTGGACAACCTGATGCTGCAAGGGAAAAGCAACTTCGCATTCATCATCGGCGGATCGGACGGCGTGAGCGATGAGGTGCGCAAACGCGCAAACGAGTTCCTATCGTTCGGCCCTATCACGCTCCCCCACAACCTAGCGCGCGTAGTCCTGCTCGAGCAACTCTACCGCTCCCAAAAAATCTCCCACGGTGAGCCTTATCACAAATAACCTTGCGCACCTGACGCCTGGCTGACACTTAGGGGACGTGTCGTTAAGTGTCCGGTTTCAGGGATGAATACGTGGTTTCGCACTAGCTGAACAGCGGCTTTACGCAACCATCGTCGTTTTGCCGGCATCCTTGCTCGCATCGACGGCCGCTCGGGGGACGTGCCGATATCTGCCTCGCTTTGCTTCGGTCGTCATGTGAGAGGTAAGTATTTGCTCGCGATTGCCGAGCTTCTTATACTGTTTCGGAACGAATTTGCCTGCGAAGGAGGCGCTTCCCTATGCGGATGATTTCTTGGAATGTGAACGGCCTGCGCGCCGTTTTGAAGAAGGGCTTCGAGGATATCGTGTGCCAGTTCGATGCCG
Organism: uncultured Coriobacteriaceae bacterium; assembly: GCA_900550055.1. Classification (GTDB taxonomy): domain Bacteria; phylum Actinomycetota; class Coriobacteriia; order Coriobacteriales; family Eggerthellaceae; genus Senegalimassilia. The sequence continues at coordinate 75,749 of URQU01000001.1, forward strand.
ATGTGGTCGCGCTGCAGGAAACGAAGCTGCAGGCCGGTCAAGCAACGCTGGATTTGCCGCAATATCGCGAGTTTTGGAGCTATGCGGAGAAGAAAGGCTATTCCGGCACGGCGGTTTTCACGAAGGAGGAGCCCCTGCAAGTGCTCCATGGCCTGGGCTTTCCCCACTTGGATGACGAAGGCCGCATCGTGGCGTGCGAGTTTTCCGAGTATTGGTTCGTTTGCGTCTACACGCCGAACGCGCAAAACGAGCTGGCGCGCATAGATCATCGCATGGAATGGGATGACGCGTTTCGCGACTTTTGCAAGGGCCTGGAAGAGGGAGTGCTCCCTGCCGGCGTTCCGGTGGAGCGTGCCGGCGCCGACGGTAACGTGGTGCTGCGTCCGGAGGCGGGGCGTGGCGAAGGGAAGAACGGCGCGGACGTGATCCCGGAATCGGCTCCCATGGGCGACGGGCATTTGCCCACGCAATGGCTTCCGCTGACCCAGCCTGGTGAATCGGCGCAGCCGAAGCCGGTGGTTATGTGCGGCGATTTCAACGTGGCGCATAACGAGATCGACCTGAAGAACCCCGGCCCCAACCGCGGAAACGCCGGCTTTTCCGATGAGGAGCGCGAAAAATTCACCAAGCTGCTCGATGCCGGGTTCACCGACACCTTCCGCAATACGCACCCCGATCTTGCTGGCGCGTACTCCTGGTGGAGCTACCGCTTCAACGCGCGCAAGAACAACGCGGGGTGGCGTATCGACTATTTCCTGGTCAGTGACGCCTTGGCGCCGCGCATCGAAGCCGCCAGCATCTACAACGAGGTGCTCGGCAGCGACCACTGCCCCGTCGGCCTCGAGCTCGATCTGGCCTAGCTCCGATGCCTTGGGCCTGACGCTTCGGGGACGTAGCACTATCTGTCCGGCTTGTTGACACTACGGGGACGTAGCACTAAGTGTCACGTTCGCGACGATTGGGGGGGTGCTTTGGGATGTAACGCTATGCGTCAAGCGTTCTCCTTGTCGTACAGAATGCAACTTCTGAGAAGCTCGCAAAATCGGACGCTTAGTGCTACGTCCCCGAAGCGTCAGGCCTTGATGTGTCTGGGATGGGGTTGGCGAAGCTGCTGGTGGCGCGTGGTATCATGCTAAGGTTCGAAACGAGAGGTTGCGGCAGCTGGAAGTTGGGCTGCCGGACCTGTATTCAGCACTGCTAGAAGGAAAATAACCGTATGGATACTGCAAAGATCGAAGCCGGCGTTCGCATGATTCTGGAGGGCGTGGGTGAGAATCCCGATCGCGAAGGGCTGAAGGAAACGCCTGCGCGCGTTGCTCGTATGTACGAGGAAGTGTTCTCCGGCCTGACGGAAGATCCCGCCGTGCATTTCGCCACCACGTTCGATGAGCACTGCAGCGAAATGGTGCTTGTGCGCGACATCTACTTCTATTCCATGTGCGAGCATCATCTGGTGCCGTTCTTCGGCAAGGCCCATATCGCCTACATCCCCGCGGCGGATGGCCGTGTGTGCGGTTTGTCGAAGCTGGCGCGCCTGGTCGAAGTCTACGCGAAGCGTCCGCAGGTGCAGGAGCGTTTGACCTCCCAGATCGCCGACACCCTGGTCGAGCAGCTGAACCCGCAGGGCGTTGTGGTGGTGCTTGAGGCCGAGCACATGTGCATGAGCATGCGCGGCGTGAAGAAGCCCGGCAGCCACACGGTCACCAGCGCGGTGCGTGGCGTGTTCGCCGGCAGCACCGATGCGGCCCGTGCCTCTCGCGCCGAGGCCATGTCGCTCATCTTGCGCGAAACCCGATAACGCAAAGGCTTGGTTATGGAAGCCGTTGCCGACGTGTGCCAACAGCTGTTCGGTATCGCTCCGGGGGCTATGCTGCTGGTGTGCCTGCTCGTGTTCTTGGCGGGTTACGTCGACGCCATCGCGGGCGGCGGCGGCCTGATCTCGCTGCCGGCCTATATGATCGCCGGCCTGCCCACGCATGCCGCCATCGCAACGAACAAGATGAGCTCGACCATGGGCACCACCATCGCCACCTGGCATTATGCGAAATCGGGCTACATCCAATGGAAGCTTGCGGGCGTTTGCGTGGTGCTTGCCGTGGCCGGCTCGACCATCGGATCGAACTTGGTCCTCATCACCAGCGATGCGTTCCTGCGCGTGTTCCTGCTGGCGGTTCTGCCGATCACGGCTATCTACGTGATGAGGTCGAAGAGCTTCGGCAAACAGGATAAAGAGCCGCTTTCGCCGAAACGTACCGCGGCGCTTTGCGCGCTGGTGGCGTTTTGCGTGGGCATATACGATGGCTTCTACGGTCCCGGCACGGGTACGTTCCTGATGCTGCTGCTCACCGGCGTGGCTCATCTGAAGCTCAAGTCCGCCGCCGGTATCACGAAGGCCATTAACCTTACCACCAACGTTACGGCGCTGGTGGTGTTCCTTCTGCACGGTCAGGTGCTGCTGGTTCTCGGCTTGGTGGCGGGCGCGTTCAATATCGTGGGCAACTACCTGGGTTCCCATAGCTTCTCGAAGAACGGCGGCGCGGTCGCCCGACCCATCACCATCGTCGTCCTGATCATCTTCTTTGCAAAGGTTATTTGGGATTTCGTCGCCTAAGCCGTGAAACAGCCTGCCGCTGGCTGCGAATGTTTCACGTGAAACAACACCTGGAAATACAAGGTGCACGACAATCGGGTACTATGGATGCATACTGAAACGAGCGCGTCGGTCGCGCGGGTGAAAGGATTCGAACATGAAGTGCGTTATCAGCGTTCTTGGCAAGGATCGTAGCGGTATCGTTGCAGCTGTTTCGGTTGCGCTGGCCGAATGCGGTGCCAACATCGACGACATCAGCCAGACTATCCTCGGTGACATGTTCTCTATGACCATGCTGACCACGCTGGACACCGAGAAGGCAGACTTCAACGTCGTCCAGGAGAAACTCGAGGGCGTCGCCTCCGAGCTGGGTGTGCAGATCACCATTCAGCGCGAGGACGTTTTCCAGTTCATGTACAAGATTTAGGACTCGACCTGAATCGCATCGCTTGCGAATTCGGCTGCACCGCCGCATTATGTTCGGTGTGCCGTTTCCATAAGCCGCCGAACGACGGCCCGGAGTCAAAAGACTTCGGGCCTTTTTGCGCACCGCTATAATAGGAAACCGTGACCCATTAGACGATTAGGGAGAAGTCGAATGACCCGAATCTATTCGTATACCCAGCCGCTCAATGCCGATATCGTCGATGCGTTCTGCCTTATGCAGAAGGGCTTCACCGATCAGTTCGTGTATTACCGCAAGGATCGTCCTACTCGTTTCATGGGTTTGGGGCGCTGCATCGCGCTGCCGACCTTGGACGAGGCCGAGTGCGAGCTTACGGGGCCGGCTGCCGAGCAGCCGGTGTTCTTCTCGTTCAACCGATTCGACGCGCATAACCCCGCGCCGGCAGATGAGCTGTTCCAGTCGTTCCCCAATCTGCATTTCATGCTGCCTGAAGTGGTGCTCATCGAGAACGAGCGTGGCGCTTTCCTGCAGGTGAATTCCCTTGGCCCGGTGTACGCCGGCCGCGTCGAGCGCTTCGCGCGCCTTGCACTGACGGCGCCGCGACGCATGCGACGCACTGTTTCGTACCAGCTGGAGCTCGATTCGCGCCCTGCCTGGGAACAGGCCGTGGGAACCGGGCTCGATGCCATCAAGGAAGGCCGTGTGGAGAAAGTCGTGCTTTCCCGCCGTTTGAAGCTGCGCGCCGATGAGCCGTTCTCCTCGAAGGACCTGCTGGTGAACCTGATCGACGGCACCGCGCACGGAACCGTGCTGCTGTACCGATATGCCGACGTTTTCTTCTGCGGCTGCACCCCCGAGCTGCTCGTGCGGAAATCGGGCTGCGAACTGGAAAGCATGTGCCTTGCCGGAACGTGCCCGGCATCGCCCGACCCCGTTGAGAACAATCGCCTTGCGCAAGGTTTGCTGAACGACGCAAAGAATCGCGCCGAGCATGACTACGTCGTGCGCTTTATCCGAGATGTGCTGGGCCGTACGTGCTATGCGGTCGATGTCCCGAAGCAACCGACCATCATGCCGTTGACGCGCATCCAGCATCTGATGACTCCCGCCCGCGCAAAACTGCTTGAAGGTGTGGACCTGTGGTCGATGATGGGCGATTTGCACCCCACTCCCGCAGTTTCGGGCACGCCGGTCGGCGAGGCGAAGATGCTCATCCGCCAGATCGAAACCTACAATCGCGGCTTCTTCGCCGGCGCTTGCGGCTATGTGGATGCCGCGGGAGACGGCGAGTTCAGCGTGGCATTGCGTACCGGCGTGTTCGACGGCGAGATCGGCTACGTGTACGCCGGATGCGGCATCGTCGACGGCAGCCGTGCGGCGGACGAATACGACGAGATCGCGCTGAAGCTGAAAACCGTGCTCTCGGCATTCGACGGCGAAGCGGGCGCTGCCTCGTCCCGCGCCGCGCAAGCCACGACCGCAGGGAAAGGGGAAGCTCGATGACCGTCGCCGATCCGCGCGCAACCGCGCGTTTTTTGGGAGCCTTTTTCGACGAGCTTGCGAAATGGGGCGTGCGAAACGTGGTGATAAGCCCCGGTTCGCGTTCGACCCCGCTGTCCATGATCGCCTATGAGTTGTCTTGCCGCGCTCCGCAGCGGATGAGCACCTATGTGGACATCGACGAGCGCGGCGCCGCCTTCCTGGCGCTGGGCATGGCGAAGGCGTCCGGTCGCCCGGCGGCGCTGGTGTGCTCGTCGGGCACGGCCATTGCCAACTACTATCCGGCCATCCTCGAGGCGGAATCGTCGCGCGTGCCCCTTATCGTGTTGACGGCCGATCGTCCGCCGCAGTTGCAGGGGCTGGGTGCCCCGCAAACCTGCGATCAATCGCACGCTTACGGTACGCACGTGCGCGCCTGTCGAGGCATGCCTTTGCCCGCCGATGACGAAGGCTCGCTGCGCTTCGCCCGCCAAGCCGCCCGCGAGGCGTGCATCGCCGCGCTCGGGTCGTGCGAGTTCCCGCAAAACCAGGGAGCGCAAAACCCCTCGGCACCGATCGGGACGCCCCAGCGCCTTGCAGGAGCCTGCTTCGGCGGCCCGGTGCACCTGAACTTCCCGTTCGATGAGCCGTTGAAGCCCGATGTGACGCTGCCCGACCTGTTCGATGCCGGCATTCCCTGCGCCGGGTCCGCTGCGGACAGTACGGGTCCCGAGGCAAAACCCGTTCGCAATCCGCAGCTTCCCGTCGGCGTCGCGCAGGTGCGCGGGGTCATGGAAGGCGCCGCGGCAGCGCAGCTTGCCCGCGAGCTGCTTGCCAGCAGCGTGCTGCTGTTGGCGGGCGAAGGCTCGTGCGCCACCTACGAGGAGGCGCAGCGCGTATTGGCCTTTGCACGCGCGTTCGCCATTCCCGTGCTCGCCGACCCGCTCTCGGGGCTGCGTTCCCTCGACGACCCGTTGGTGATCGGCAACTACGACAGCGTGCTCCAGCCTGGCGGCATCTCGCCTGATGAAGCGCTAAACCCGCAGGTCGTCGTACGCTTCGGTCGATATCCCGTGTCGAAGAGCGCAACGCAGTGGGCTCGCGCGCGCGAGGATGCCGGCGTGCTGCAGGTTGTGGTCGACCCCCTGGAAACGCGCGATACCAACGCCGCCACCACGGTGTTCGTTCGCATGAAGCCCGCCGATTTCGCGCAAAGCATGGAGCGCGCGCTGCGTAGGGAGGACGGTCCTGCGACGGCAGGTGCCAACGACCTGTCGTTCGCCAATGCCTGGCAACGGGTGGAGGAAGCCGCGGCAAAGCGCATAGCTGCGGTGGATGCTGGCAAGGGATCTGACCCCGATGACTTCGAGGGCGCTTACGTTCGCCGCGTGCTTGAGCTTGCTCCCGCCGGGTCGTGCCTGTTCGCAGCCAATTCCATGAGCGTGCGTGCCGTTGACACCTTCTACCTGAAGGGCGCCAAACAGCTGATCGTGCTGGCGAACCGAGGGTTGAACGGCATCGACGGCACGGTCTCGACGGCCATCGGCGCCTCGCGCTGCTTTGGCCGCACCACGCTGATCACAGGCGACCTTACCATGCTGCACGACTTGAACTCCCTGGCGTTACAGCGCGAGCTGCGCGTGCAGCGGCAGCTTGCCGACATCGCAGGCGACGCGAACCGCACACCGGAGCAGGCCGCCAAACGCAATACCTGCGAAACAGATACCGGCGCCCAGGGTATTACCATCGTGTTGTTGAACAACAACGGCGGTGCCATATTCGACATGCTGCCGCAGAAGTCGCAAGAAGCGTATTTCGAGCGCTTGTTCCTCACGCCCCAGGACGTGGACTTCCAAGCTGCTGTCGCCGCATTCGGCGTGCCCTACAGCAAAACGGCCACGTTGGCCGAGTTCGACCGGGCATATCGTGCATCGCTGGACGTGCCGGGCATCAGCTTCATCGAGGTGCCCGTGCCGCTGCAAGGCCTGCGCGAGCGTTACGCCGATTATTGGTAGACGCCCGGCGCAACCACCATCGCAAGACGGTGCTTTATGCGCTGATCTTGCGGTCGCGCGGTGTTGTATGCAACACATACAACAACAAAACGCAAAAGGACCGAGGAGGCGCTTATGCAAATGCTGAACGAGCAGGCGGAAACCGCCTGCTTCGACGTTGACGGAGTCCGATATCGTTACCTGTATATGAAGGAGGAAGATCCTACCCGCGGTCGCCGCCGCTCCCCGGTGCTGTTCGTGCATGGATTCGCGCAGAACGCACTGTCCTGGTTTCCTGCAAGCCGCACCATCTTCCTTGAGCGAGACGTGTACGGTATCGACCTTGTCGGCCACGGCGGGTCGGCGGTCCCGTTCCAACCCGCGCCGTACAGCTTGACCGCTATGGGCGAGGCGCTGCTTGCCCTTATCAAGCTGATTCCGGGAAAACCCCTGGTGGTGGGCTATTCCATGGGCGGGCGCGTTGCGCTTTCCGCGCTGCTTGAGGCGGGCCCCGCCGCTTTCGCCAAGCAAACGAGCGGCCTGCTGCTGGAAAGCGTGGGCATGGGTCCGAAAACGCAGGCGGAACGCGATGCCGCCATTGAGCGCGATGCCGATACGGCGAGGCGTCTGCGTGAGATGCCGCTGAAGGATTTCATGACCTATTGGGAGAACCTGCCGCTGTTCGCGTCGCAGAAGGCGTTGCCGAAGAAGGTCCGCGCCGCGGTGCGCGCCAACAGGCTGGCCAACGACTCCGAGGCGTTGGCGAAATGCGTAGAGTGCGCCGGGCAGCATCGCATGCCCTCGTATCGCGAGACCACGGCGGCGTTGCGCGACCTCGGCCTGCGCGGCTACCCTGCCCTGTACCTAGCTGGCGAGAAGGACGCGAAATACAGCAAGCTTGCGATGAGCTTGCACGAGGATGGGATCGTCAGAACGCGCATCGCGCCGAAGGTGGGGCATAACGTCCACCTGGAAGCCCCCGAGGTCTTCGCCGCCTGCGTGCACAGCGTGGCGACGCGCTAGCCGGGCATCCGCCGTGTCGTCAGGGCCCTCCCAGCCGCATCACGGGCGCTTGCCGCGAACGTCTTCAAAAACGCTTGCGGCAAGCGCCTCGTTTCGTTATCGCCATGTTCCCGTGCATTGTCCGATCAAGCCGTTGACGTGGTGCGGCTTTGCTACAATACTCTCGCTGGAAACCAGCGTTCCCGCATATTGGAATCATCTTGAAACAGAGGCTCACCGGCTATGGACGACGACAAAATGCAAGGTACCGAGCACCAGGATCAGCTACCCGATATGTCAAGGGAAGAACTGGACGCGGAAATAGGCAGGCTGCTCGGCGTCTACCCCGTTGTCCGCTTCCTTGATGGGGAGGATATCGAGAAAGAGGATCACTGCCTGCTGTACGGCGACTCATGCGTTTGCATGCGCGGTGTGTGCAGGGATATCTTGCACAACGGGGGCTCCCGAATGAACAGGGTCCTCATGGGCGATCAGCTCCATCGCGCGTTGGCTCAGCGGGTGAACGTCGACGGCAAACCAGGCGTGCTCATGTGCGCCCGCCCCGTAGATGCGGTCGTTGGCGGCATGCTCTCCCAGGAACTGCTCTATCACGATGCGTTGTTGGGCGCCTACAATCGGCGATTCTACGAGGATAACCTGCGCAATCAGCACGTGTTTGCCGGCGTGGCGGTTTTGGACCTGGACGATTTCAAGTTGGTCAACGACACGCTGGGCCACCACGCGGGCGATGTCGCCATCAAAACGGCCGTTGACGTGCTTAGGGGCTGCATCCGCTCCAGTGATATGCTCGTGCGCTACGGTGGCGACGAGTTCGTGCTGGTCATCCCCGGTATCTCTGCCGATGTTTTCGCGCGCAAGCTGCACGATATGGGCGATAAGCTTGCCGAAACGCCCGTTCCCGGATACGAGAGCATCAACCTCACCATCAGCATCGGCGGCGTGCTGTCCGAGGGACGTACCGTCGAGGAGGCGGTGCACCAGGCCGACGGCCTCATGTACAAGGCGAAGGGGCGCAAAAACCTCGTCATCACCGATTCCGACGACCTTGATCCCTACGAGTTCCATAAACCGTTGCTGCTGGTGGTGGACGATTCCGAGATGAATCGCCTCATCTTGAGCGAGATGTTGAAGGACCAGTACGAGATCATCGAGGCGGATTGCGGCGAAGCGGGCGTTGCGTGTCTTGAGCAGCATGGAAGCGGCGTCTCCCTTGTGCTGCTCGACATCGTCATGCCCGGTGTCGACGGCTTCGACGTGCTCTCCCTCATGTCGCGCAATGGCTGGATCGACGATATCCCCGTCATCATGATCTCAAGCGAGGATTCCGACGACACGGTGCTGCGCGCCTACGAGCTGGGCGCTTCCGACTACATCAGCCGCCCCTTCGATTCGCGCATCGTTCGCCAACGCGTCAGCAACATCATGCGCCTGTACACCAAGCAGCGGCGCCTTTCCACCATGCTCGCGCAGCAGTTCTACGAGCGCGAACGGGAAAGCCGTATGCTCGTCGACATCATGGGCGGCGCCATGGAGCTGCGCAACGGCGAAAGCGGCCCGCATGTGCAGCATGTGCGCAAGCTCACCGAGATGATGCTGGAGCACCTGATGCGCAAGACGGACCGCTACCACATCAGCTCGAGCGAGCGTAGCACCATTGCCGCCGCCTCCACGCTGCATGACCTGGGGAAACTGTCCATTCCCGACAATATCTTGAACAAGCCGGGCCGGTTGACGTCCGAGGAGTTCGAGATCATGAAGACCCACACCACCATCGGCGCCGATATGCTCGAGGGCATGGTGCAGTACCGCGACAGCGCCTTGGTGCGCGCGGCTCGCGACATCTGCCGCTGGCACCACGAGCGCTACGACGGCAGCGGGTATCCCGATGGGCTGAAGGGCGAGGAGATTCCCATATCGGCGCAGGTCGTGGCATTGGTCGACGTCTACGACGCCCTGACCAGCGATCGCGTGTACAAGAAGGCGTTCCCGCACGAGAAGGCCATGCACATGATCTTGAACGGTGATTGCGGAGCGTTCAACCCGCTGCTCATCGATTGCCTTATCGATCTGCAGGACCGTATCGTCGTCGAGAAGGACGAGCAAGACCCACCCCCCCCCTATTTCAGTGAATGATGAGGGGGCGGGAAAGAGCCGAAGATTGATCGATGAAGGGCGCCCCGATGATGAGAATGGGCCGACAAGGAAAGGTTAGGTAGGCCATGAGCGCGATTCAAGATGCATATAACCAGATAGGAGCCGATTTCGACGACGTGTTGCGCCGTTTCACCAGCGAGAAGCTCATCGTGCGATTCGCCGAGAAGTTCCTGGAGGACGGCAGCTTCGAGCAGCTGGGCGAGGCGTTGCGAAACGACGACGCGGATGCTGCGTTCCTTGCTTCCCACACGTTGAAGGGCGTCGCGCAGAATATGGGATTCACCGGCCTGTACGAGCCGTCGAGCGCGCTGACCGAGGAACTGCGTGCCCAGCCTGCCGACTTCACGCGGGCGAAGGAGCTGTTCGAGCCCGTAGAGGCCGAGTACAGCAAGACGGTCGAGGCCCTGCGCGCCGCCCTGTAGCAAGCAACGCCATTTGGCTGCGCAACCAACGAGAAACCGGCCCGGATGCTCCGTACGATGCTGATATCGTGCGGAGCGTGCTTATGCCCGGCGAATTCGCTACCATTGTTACGTACACGTAAAACTTTGCGCAAACCCTTGCGTTTTCGCGTAGCAGCGGAAGGAATCACATGAGCGATATCCAGTGGCAACCTGGGAAGCAGTACCGCGAGATCGTCTATGAAACGTATGAGGGCATCGCGAAGATCACCATCAACCGCCCTTCCAGGCGCAACGCCTTCACGCCCCTGACGGTGAACGAGATGTATGACGCGTTCTCCGTGGCGCGCGACGATGCCTCCATCGGCGTCATCATCCTCACGGGCGCCAACCACGGCGGCCGTCATGAGGACGAGGCGTTCTGCAGCGGCGGCGACCAGAAGGTCCGCGGCAACGGCGGCTACGTCGGCGAGGACAACATCCCCCGCCTGAACGTGCTCGACCTGCAGCGTCTGATCCGCGTGGTGCCCAAGCCCGTCATCGCCATGGTCAACGGCTACGCCATCGGCGGCGGTCACGTGCTGCACATCCTGTGCGACCTGTCCATTGCCGCGGAAACGGCGAAGTTCGGCCAGACGGGTCCGAAGGTCGGCAGCTTCGATGCCGGTTACGGCGCGGGCTACCTGGCGGCAATGGTCGGCCAGAAGAAGGCGCGCGAGATCTGGTACCTGTGCCGTCAGTACACGGCGCAGGAGGCGCTCGACATGGGCATGGTCAACAAGGTGGTGCCCTTCGAGCAGCTTGAGGAGGAGACGGTGCAGTGGGCGCGCGAGATGCTGCAGTTCAGCCCCACGGCGCTGCGCTTCATGAAGGCGTCCTTCAACGCCGCCACCGATGGCCTGGCGGGCCTTCAGCAGTTCGCCGGCGACGCAACGCTGCTGTACTACACCACCGCCGAGGCGATGGAGGGCCGCGACGCGTTCAAAGAGAAGCGCAAGCCCGATTTCTCCAAGTACCCCAAGTTCCCGTAAGTCGTTTCAGCAGTTCAAGGCAAAGGTAGGCGCAGAACCCTCATGATCGGCGTATTCGAAGGCATGGTGCGGCAGAACCCGCAGCGCACGTGCTTCACGTTTGTCGATAAGGAAGGGAACGTGGAAGCGTTCTCGTACAGGGAAGCCCGCATGATGGCGGCGGGCTTGGCCAGCCTGTTGCGTCGAAGGGGCGTCGAGCCGGGCGACGCCGTGGTTATCGACCTGCCGAACAACCCGGCCTTCGTCATCATGCTGCTTGCGGCCGCCTACGGCGGGTTCTCGCTCGTCACCATGAACACGCGCCTGACCGATGCCGAGAAGCAGGCGCGCCTGCTCGACCTGCAGCGATCCCGCGCCATGACCATCGCCTACACGGTCGATATGTCGAATGCGGGGCGCCTGCTCCAAACCGTGGCCGACGAGGCCACCGGTACCGCCGAGACGGCTGCGCACGGCCGCGGCCATGCGCAGCGCACGGCGTTCGCAGCGCGCACCAACATCGCCACCGCCGAGGCCCGCACCACCCGCGCGCTTGGTCGTGCGGGCCATGGGCGCCAGGCGGCCGCTCGCCGCCGCGAGGACGTTGCCCGCCAAGATGCGGTGGAAAGCGTCATCCATTTCGCCGAACGCGGCGCGCATGTGTTCGACCATGGCGCCGTGGCGGTGGTCATGTTCACGTCCGGCACCACTGGCCGCTCGAAGGCCGTGCCCCTGACCTGGGACAACCTATGCAATTCGGCGGCGGTCTCAAACGCTGCGCTCAATCGCCGCGGCGAAGGGCTGTGGCAGGCGGCGCTTCCCCTGTACCATGTGGGCGGCCTGCAAATGGTGGTGCGCAGCTTCCTGAACGCGAACCCGTTCATCCTCTACGAGCGCTTCGATGCCCGCCGCGTGCTGGCCGATGCCGCCCGTCGCGGCGCCACCCATATCTCGGTGGTCGACAAGATGTTGCAGGACATGCTGGCCGCGCCGAACGCCGATCAGCTACGCCGCTACGTGTGCATCCTGCTGGGCGGCGGCCCGTTGAACGCGCAAACGCTCGGCAGCGCCTTGGCCGCCCGCGCCCGCGTGTACGCCAGCTACGGCATGACCGAGACGTCCAGCAATATCGCGAACTCCCTGGTTACGCCCGGTTTCACGGGCGGCATGCAGCTGCTTTCCGGCTACGAGGCCCGCATCGTGGACGCCGGCCCCGATGGGTTCGGCCGTCTTGCCGTGCGAGGCCCCGGGCTGTTCTCCGGCTACTTGAACGCGCGGGCCGCCTACACGGCCGACGGGTTCTTCCTCACGGGCGACACGGCCGCCATCGCGCCTGATGGCAAGCTCTATGTGAAGGAACGCACCGACGACATGTTCGTCTCGGGCGGGGAGAACGTCTACCCGGCCGAGATCCGCGAGAAGCTGCTGCGCGTGCCCGGTGTGGCCGACGCGTACATCTTCGGCGCGCCCGACGAGAAGTGGGGCCGCCGCCCCGTCGGCTTCATCGAGCGAGATGCGGCCTTCGACCCGTCGAAATCCATGCCCGCATCCATCGCGTCAGGCGTTGCTGGAAAGCGCGGCCGCACCGTTTCCGATCGCATGTTCGCCCAGGAGGCGGCGCGCAGCGTGGCGTCGCAGTTGTCGCGCGTATACCAGCCGAAGCACCTGTTCGTGCTGGACAGCTTCCCGCGCACGGGCATCGGCAAGGTGGACCGCTCGGCCTTGCGCAGCCTCTACGACCAGCGCATCGAGGTCAAGCGCGTGAACCTGTACCGTATCCGCCTGCCGTTCCGCAAGCCGTTCGCCACGGCGAAGGGGACGCTGTCGTTCCGCGAATCGCTGCTGGTGGAAGTGGTGGACCATGCCGGGCGCACGGGTTTGGGCGAGTGCGCTGCCTTCCCCACCGATTGGTATCTGCCCGAAACGCTTGACCAGGACCTTCGCATCCTGCAGGAGCAGCTCATACCCTTGGTGCTGAACACCGTGTTCCTGCACCCCTCCGAGGCCGATGGCCTGCTGGCGGCGTGCCCGGGCGCTGATGCGCTGCCCATGGCGCGCGGGGCCATCGAGCCGGCGCTGTGGGACCTGTACGGCAAGATCGTCGGCCAGCCGCTGTGGCGGCTCATCGGCGGGCAGGCGCCCGAAGACGGCCGGCCCGCCTCCACGTCGGCGGGCGCCGCAGTGCCCGTAGGCTCGGTGTCCGACACGCTTGCCGCTGTGCAACGTTGCGTGGACGATGGGTACACGCGCGTGAAGCTGAAGGTGACGCCGGGCACTGCGCCGTTTTGCGTGCAAGCGGTGCGCGAGGCGTTCCCTGACTTGGTCCTATCGCTTGACGCGAACCAAAGCTTCACTGAACGCGATCTCGATGTGCTGCGCGGGTTCGACGCGCTGGACATCGCATGGATCGAGGAGCCCCTCGACCCGCGGCGCGCGCCGGCCAACGGCCCGCACGACCTGTTCGCGCGCTTGGCCCAGCTGCAGCGCCGCATCCAAACGCCGGTGTGCCTGGACGAGTCCATCTTCAGCGCAAAAGATCTGGCGAAGGCGCTCAAGCACCAGGAGCTGAAGTGCTACGCGCTCAAAATCGGGAAATTCGGCGGCATACAGCCTGCGCTGCAGTTCGTGCGCATGGCGAATGCGCGCGGCATGAGCGTGTGGATGGGCGGCATGTACGACACCGGCATCTCGCGGCGTGTGCATGCGGCGTTCCAGATGCTGCCCGGCGTGATCGACGCTGGCGATGTCGGCGCCACCTCGCGCTACTTCGACGTCGACGTAACCGATCCGCCCTACACGGTGGAGCGCGGAGTGGTCACGCTTGAACGTCGAGGTCACGAGCATGGTTTGGGCTGCACGCTCGACCGGCCCGCTTTGTCGCGCGTGCTCATCGACCAACAAACCTACGAATAACGGGCGCCGCTCCCAGCGGCGCTATGACGGCTCGGGGCGGCATTGCGTTCTCGGGCCGTCATGATTCCGGCGCATGACATCGCCTTCCGGGCCAGCTGCCGCTTTGGCGTGCGCGGCTCCATGATGCGCCCGGCTTCGCGCTCTGTTCCGCCGTGTGAATCGCATCACGCAAAACCGCGCATACACCCGAGGTATTATTCATTTGCATCGGAAAATATCCCATACGAATCCTTTACAAAGGCATGTGTGGGGTATAGTGGAACAGACTGTTTTTCCGATGAGGAGGGTTCGATGAACAACGCTAACGAAGCGGCAGGCGCTTCTATGGCCGCTTCCGGCACGGTGGCAACCGGGTCCGGCGCGCTGCACGATATGGAACATCACGGCAAGCTGGGCATTTTCCGTCTGGTAGCGTCGGTCATCACGCTGATCCTCGGCGCCGGCGTGTTCACGCTGTCCGGTGATCAGGCTGCCCATGGCGCCAGCGGCGCCGCCATCCTCACGGCTTGGGGCATCTCGGCCGTGGGCGTGTTGTGCCTGGTTATGACGTTTTTCGCGTTGTCGCGCCTTAAGCCCCAGCTCAAGGGCGGCATTTACAGCTACGCTGCCGCCGGCTTCGGAGACTTTTTGGGCTTCAACAGCGCTTGGGGCTACTGGATCTCGGCCATCCTGTGCACCGTCAGCTTCTCCGCGCTCCTGTGCGGCGCCTTGTCCTATTTCTTCCCCGTCTTCGGCGCGGGCAACAACCTGGCGTCCGTCATCGTGGCAAGCTGTGTCATCTGGTTCTACGCGTTTCTGGTCAGCCGCGGCGTGAAGGAGGCTGCGGGCGTCAACCTGATTATCACCATCAGCAAGTTCGTCCCCATCTTCGTCGCGCTCACCGCCATCATCTTCTTCCAGAAGTTCGACGTGAACATCTTCATGGAGAACATGGCGCACGGCTCGGTTGAGGGCCTGTCGTTCTTCGAGCAGGTCAGCGGCACCATGATGGTCACCATCTGGGTATTCCTCGGCATCGAGGGCGCCGTGGCCATCTCCGGCCGCGCCAAGAAGGACAGCGACGTGGGCAAGGCCACCGTCATCGCCTTCGTCTGCGTGCTCACCATCTATCTGCTGGTCTCCACCTTGTCCATGGGCGTTATGCCGCTGTCCGAGTTGTCCGAGCTTTCCAACCCGGCGCTCGCCGGCGTCATGGAGCGCGCCGTGGGCCCGTGGGGCGCCACGCTCATCAACGGCGGCGTGGTGCTGTCCCTGGTGGGCGCCATGCTCGGCTACACCGTGCTCTCTGCCGAGTGCCCCTACGAGGCGGCGGCCCAGGGCGGCTTCGTGAAGGCCTTCGCCCGCGTGAACAAGAAGGGCGCGCCCATCGTCACGCTGGTGGTTACGAACCTGGTCATCGAGGCGTTCCTCATCATCATGCTGTTCTCGGACAGCACGTACCAGTTCTTCTATGCGCTGTCCGCCGGCATGATTTTGCTGCCGTACCTGCTTTCTGCCGCGTATTTCGCGAAGGTCGCCTTCACCGAGGCCGGCTCCTTCAAGGGCAAGCTGGGCGTTCCCGTGGCGGTTTGGCGCGTGTTCGCCATCCTCGGCGTCATCTACAGCGTGTTCCTTGCGTGGGCAAGCGGCGCCGTCGGCGTTACGCTCATGTCCATCCTGTATGCTCCTGGCATCTTGGTATATATCAAGGGCAAGAAGGAGCGTAGCCAACCGTTCTTGGACAATGCCCGCGATCGCGTGGTGGCCGCCGTCATCCTCATCGCGGCCATCGTGTCGATCGGCCTGCTGGTCACGGGAACGGTTTCCATTTAACGCAAGCCGCATGATATAGGTAGGAATCGGAAGAGGGACTGGACTGTGGAACTGCTTGAAGAGCGCATCAGGCGCGACGGTGTGGTGAAGTCGGAAGGCGTCCTGAAGGTGGACGGCTTTCTGAACCACCAGATGGATATCAACCTGTTCAACGAGATGGGCAAGGAGCTCAAGCGCCTGTTCGCCGACGCGCCCATCAGCAAGATCCTCACCATCGAGGCGTCGGGCATCGGCATCGCCGCCGTGGTGGCGCAGCACTTCGACGTGCCGGTGGTGTTCGCGAAGAAAAGCCAGTCCATCAACCTTGACGGCGACGTGTACTCCACGAAGATCCAGTCGTTCACGCATCAGCGCATCTACGACGTCATCGTGTCGAAGAAGTTCCTGAGCGCTGACGACCACGTGCTGCTCATCGACGACTTCCTGGCAAACGGCTGCGCCCTGAACGGCCTCATCGACTTGGTCGAGGAGGCGGGCGCCACGGTCGAGGGCATCGGCATCGCCGTGGAGAAGGGTTTCCAGCCCGGCGGCGACGATCTGCGCAGCCGCGGCTACCATCTGGAATCGCTGGCCATCGTGCAGTCCATGAACCCCGAAACCGGTGAGATCGAATTCCGCCGATGAGCATGCGCATGAAGCCCTTCGATCACGACGAGCTGCTCAAGCTTGACGGCGACGTCCTGTTCGTCCGCTCCGTGCCGTACGGCATCCAGCATATCTTGGCCATGTTCGTGGCCAATCAGCGCATCTTTTCGGCGCTGCCGCGTGGCGCGGCCTCTTCCGATGCGGCACCGGCCTCTGTGCTGGCTTCGGTCAAGGCGTGGGAGCCTTTCGAAAAGCCGCAGGATCGCTTCGAAAAGTAACGGTTCCGTAAAACGCGCCCTTACTTTTGGATATAGCGTAAAGGAACCCTGTGCGTGCGGTTTCGCATGCCACAATAGAAGAGCTACCTGATTAGCAAGCTTCCGGTGCGCCGGAAGCTCGGAGGCGGGCCGGGTGCCTGCCTCTTCGATATGCACTCGACATAAGGAGACCCGCTTTTATGCACATAGGCTTAAGCCTGATTCTTGTTGCCCTGTTCCTGGCCATGAACGCGTTTTTCGTTATCGCCGAATTCGCTTTGGTGCGCGTTCGAAAATCCCAGCTCGAGCTGGCCGTCGAGCAAGGCAAGAAGGGTGCGAAAAGCGCCATGTACATTGCCGAGAACGTCAACCAGTACCTGTCCGCCTGTCAGCTGGGCATCACGTTGGCGTCGCTGGCTTTGGGCTGGTTGGGCGAGCCCGCGTTCTCTGCTCTCATCCGCCCGCTGTTCGAGATGCTGCATCTGCCCGAGGCGCTGATCAGCGTGGTGGCCGTTGCCATCGGCTACTTCGTCATGACCACGCTGCACGTGGTGGTGGGCGAGCTGATCCCCAAGTCGTTCGCCATCTTCGCCACCGAGCGCTACGCGCTGTTCACGGCCGGCCCGCTCATGGCGTTCTATAAGATCACCTATCCCGTCATGATCCTGTTCAACGGCATCACCAACGCCGTGGTGCGCCTGACCGGCCACGACCCGGCCAACGAGCGCGAGGTGTACACGGGCGACGAGATCAAGCTGCTCATCGACGAGTCCACGGAAAGCGGCCTCATCGACCCTGAGCAGAACGAGTTCGTGGACAACATCTTCGACCTGGGCGACAAGGACGCCGAGGCCATCATGACCCCGCGAACCGATCTGGTGTGCATCGACCTTGAGGACTCGCTGGAAGAGAACATGGCGCTGGTCACGCGCTACAAGTACACGCGCTATCCCGTGTGCCGCGAGTCGAAGGACCGCATCGTGGGCTTCGTGCACGTGAAGGACCTGTACCTGATGCAGAAGGGTTCCACCATCGATGATCTGCCCGTGCGCACCATCGAGGCCGTGCCCGAGAGCATCCCCGTGGCGAAGCTGCTGCAGGTGCTGCAGGAGGGCTCCACGAAGATCGCCGTGGTGGTCGACGAGCATGGCGGCACGGCAGGCATCGTCACCATGACCGACATCATGGAGCAGATCGTGGGCCACGTCGATGATGAGTACCGCCATGCCGATAGCGAACTGGTGAAGAAGCTCACCGACGACACCATGATGATCGACGGCGGCATGGCCGTGGGCGACTTCGAGGAGCTTATCGGCTTCACGCCCGAGGACGCTGAGGATTGCGAGACGCTCGGCGGCCTGATCATGGACGTGCTCGACCGCATCCCCTCCGAGGGCGAGAGCCTAACGCTCGAGGGAAAGGAGGTTACGGCGAAGCTGACCGTGGTGCGCATGGACCGCCATCGCATCGATCGCGTGAAGCTGGTGCTCACCCCGAAGCCCAAGCAAGCAGAAGAAGAATAACGAAGAAGGCCTCCCGTTCGGGAGGCCTTCGTTTTTCCATGTGCCTATCCGACCTTCACGCCGGCGAAGCGCTCGGCGTTGTGCCACAGGATGTTCTCCAGCTCATCTTCGGTGAAGCCGGCCGTGGCGAGCGTGTGGTACTCCTCGGCGGGGTCCCACATGGGGAAATCGCTGCCGAACATGATGCGGTCGGTGCCCCACATGCGCGCAAGCTCCACCGTGCGGCGCTGTCCCAGGAAGAACTGCGAGCTGGATTCGTCAAGGAACACGCGGTCGTTCATGGCCACCTCGTGCAGGATGTCGTAACCCACCTCGAAGCGCGACCAACAGCCGAAGTGCGCGGCATCAACTACCAGGTCAGGGAATGCGCGCAGGATGTTCACCAGGCGGCGCGGGTGCGAGTAGTCGTAGCGATAGTCGCCCGTGTGGATGACCACGGGAAGCCCCAGCTGCTCGCAGATGGCGTATACCTCCATGAGCCTTGGGTCGTCCATGTCTACCTTTTGCGTGTCAGGATGGAGCTTGACGCCGTGCAGGCCCAGTTCGACCGCGCGTTGCAGCTCGGCCGCCGGGTCCTCGAAGTCCTGCTGCATGGTGGCGAAGCCGATGAACTCGGGGTGCTCTTGGCATTGTTTCGCAATGAAGTCGTTGATGGCGGTGACAGCGTGGGGAGTGGTTGCCACGGAATGCACGATGAAGTGCGTGATGGGCGCGCGGTCCTTCGCTGAGAGCAGGCCGTCAGCCGTGCCGTCACCGAACATGTCCACGCTATAGAAGTCGCCAACGGCATCAACGGCCCTCGAGGCGATCTTGTCGGGGTAGATATGCGCATGCGCATCGATAATGGCCATATTGCAACTCCTTGTTTCGATAGTTTCTCCGATTGTACGGCACCGCAAAGCCGCGTTCGCCGGGCATTTTGGGGAAACTGCTGGTATCGTGATCGGGCTTTGGCTGTCGGTCTCCTGCTCGTCACGCGGATGCTGTAGCGTAGGTAGGTAGGTCTTCTGGGCGGTTTTGCAGAAAAAGGGGCCCGATTCGCCCGTCACTCATGGACTTCTGGGCGGTTTGAAGGGGCTGCTTTGTCCCGCCGGACGAGAAACCCCAGGTCGCAATTATGCCGAAAGCGAGATTTCCGCGAAAAGGCCTGCAAAACCGCCCAGAAGTTCGAAAAGCGATGTCTTGGTAACGCGCAGGGGGCGTGGCTCGAAACGCGCGCGGAGCACGGCGCAGAACGCAAGCGGGGGCGCGGCTGGTGCTGCGCCCCCTGCGCTTGCGGGCTGTGCTCGTACGCAAAGCCCGCCTATATCCGATTGCAGCCTAGTTCAGGCCGTACTCCGCCAGAAGCGCCTGGCCGCCCATGGTGGTGGGGGCGGCGTCGCCGGCCTCGCTCAGGAAACAGGACGGACGCACGATGGCCATGCGCTTGCCGTTCTCGCTTTTCACGCGCACCACCTGCATCTTCGTGCGCTCGGCCAGCTCCAGCTCCGCCTTGCTGAAATGCGACAGCACCAGCAGGTGCTTGGCCTTCGCCACGCCGCCCATGAAGTCGCGGCGCTCGGAGTCCATGATGCGGTTGCGCTCGCCGTCGGTGCTGATCACCTCGAAGGCGTTGCGCTGCGGGAAGAAGCCGTCGATGCAGCCGACCACGAACATGTTGTCGTACTCGGTGCCGCACAGGTTCTGCGGCAGGCAGATGTGCACGACGTGCGGGTCCTCGGTCCACACCGGGTCGGAGATGGCGGCCTGCTCGAGCTCGAGCAGGGTCTTCGCCGTCTCATCGCCCACCATGTCGGCGGCGACGGCCTCGAACTCGCTGATGCCCTCGGCGCCGATGGCCTTCATGAGGCCGAACCCGCGGCGCGTGGCGTTCTTTTCGAGGAAGTCCTGGCCGGAGCGCCATTTCTCGGCCAGCGTGCGAGCGCGCAGGAACGGCTCCTTCGCGCCGAACCCGGCGCTGCCCACCTGCTGGAGTGCTTGATACAGCGTAAGGCCCTCGGCCTCGGCGAAGTCCTGCAGGCCCATCCAGGCGTCGGAGTTCGTCAGTGCATTGTCGAAGCCGCACCAGCTGCGCCACGCGATCATGTCGGTGGGGTCGGCCAGCAGGCCCAGCTTCGTGTACGCCACGAGCGCACGGGAGCGCGTGGAGTCGCGCGGGTCGCCCGCAAGCGTGCCGGCGGCGCCGGCGGCGGACACGTTGAAGCCGCGGCGGCGCAGCATCTTCTCCACCATCACGGCCCAGCGGCGGTTGGGGACGACGACGCAGGTGAGGGCCTCGCGCGCGTCCTCCTGGCCGTCCAGCAGCTTGCGCAGGTACTTCGTCAGGCCGTTGAGCTCGTCCTCGGGCGTGTTCCACTTGATGGACTGCACGCCCTGCGGCAGGCCCTCGGCCCCGGCGGCGCGCTCGATGGGCGTGGCGTTGCCGGCGATGTAGGCGCTATCCATGTCGCCTTCGGTGCACAGCGCGTCGGCCAGTGCGATGACCTGCGGGTTTCCGAACGCGCCCTGCAGATGGAACACCTCCACGTCGCGGCGCACGGCCTCGAACTTCAGGAATCCCTCGATGTAGGGGTGGTTGCCGCGCTTGGACATCATCTGGTTGGGGTTGCCCGTCACCATGATCTGCTTGTCGGCCAGCAGGCACAGCGCCGTCTGCTCGGCGTGGGAGAAGTTCTGGAAGTCGTCGGCCAGCACGTAGGCGAAGCTGCCGCGAGCGCCCTCGCCGGCGTCGCTTTTCAGGAAGTCGGCGGCAAGCATGGGCGCCTCGCCGGCCAGCATGGCGCCGCGCAGCTTCAGGATGCGCGTGGCGTAGGCCAGCAGGTTGTCCGCCGCAGTGCCGGCGTTCCACTCCTCGCGCGGCTCGTAGCCGGCCATCTTGCGGTCCAGGAAGCCCAGCATGCTGCGTAGCTTGCGCGGATGCTCGCCGATGGTCTTCAAATCCTCCAGGAAGAAGTTGTACTCGGCGCTGTTGAGGATGCGCGGCACGCGGCCGGTGGCCTCGCGGGCGGCGGGCTGGTCGAGCACCGACACGGCGGCGTCGAGCGCGGTGCACACGCGCACTGACAGGGCGGCGCCGATGAGGTTTGCGGGAAGGGCGCGGCGAAGGCGTTTGCGGAAGGCCTGCGCCGCGAAGGCGTTGGTGACCGCTACCAGGATGGATGCGGGAGCTTCCCCGTTTTGGATAAGGTGCGCGCAGCGCGCCACGAGCGCCTGCGTCTTGCCGCTGCGCTCGGCGCCCTCGACCTTGGCGAGGCGCCCATCGAATGCGGCGATGGTATCTATCATGTGAAACTCCCTTCGGTAGCGGCTATCTGGGGCCCCGCCGCGTGCGCGTGGCGCACGACGGGGCGGTTTTCAAAAGGTGGCGGAGGCGTTGCCGCGCAGGCGGCGCCTTCCGGCGGGCGCGGCTGTTCTGCGGCGGGGCGCGCTCGCGGCCCCCGCAAAAGGCCTTTAGGCCTCGAACACCTTGCTCGTGCCGTCAGTATACTCCACGGTCCATGTGCGGTACGTCGGCGCGAACGTAGGCTCATCAAGTTCGAACGAAACCCATTTCTTAATGCGCAAGAAATGGGAGGTGGTTTGCTCTTGACGTTGGGAGCGGTTTTCTTTGTGGGAAAACCTGCGGGATCGCTAGGACGTGGCAAAATACGTTCCGTACCACGGGTAAGCGTGCTCAAGCCGTGCATTCGCGCATCCCGCGCCGCACGCGCCAGTTTGCCGGGGGTTCCAGAACACAATCGATAAGCAGGGGTTTGCCCGCACGGGCCTTCTGGTGTTGCGCGCTTGCTCCGGCGCCGCTTCCCGCGCAAGCGGGCAGCGCCGGCTGCGCCTTATACCCTTTGCGTCGATTGTCCGGTCAACGTGTGCGAAAGGATGCGGAATGCAAGGAAGATCATTGGTTGCGCTGCTGGTCGTTCTGTACGCCAGCGCGTTTTTGGCAGGGTTCAACGAGAACTTGGTGAACATGGCGCTCATGTCCATCATGGGCGAGTACGGCGTCGACTCGGTTGCGGCGCAATGGCTGGTCACGGGCTACATGATCGTGGCGACCATCGTGGTCATGTGCATGGCGTTCATGTACCGCCGCTTCAAGCTGCGCCCCCTGTACTTCGCCGCCGCGGCGTTCACGCTGGTCGGCTCGCTCATGGGGTTGTTCGCCTCGAGTTTCGAGCTGCTCATGGCGGCACGTCTGGTGCAGGCCGCGGGCTCGGGCATCTTCATCCCGCTCATGATGAACACGGTTCTGGTGGTCGCGCCGAAACGCAAGCTGGGGACGTTCCTGGCCATTGGCGGCTGCGTGATCACGTTCGGCCCCGCCCTAGCTCCGACGGTGTGCGGCGCGCTGGTCACCTCGTTCGGCTGGCATAGCGTGTTCGCGGTGCCTCTTGCCGCCATGGCCGTGCTCGCCTTGGTGGCGCTGTTCGCGGTCAAGAACATGGGCTTCTCCCCTGCTCACCTGGATATTCCGTCGACAGTGCTCTCGGCGGTGTTCCTTTGCGCGCTCAGCCTGGGCCTTGTAGAGCTGACCATCGATGTCGCGGTTGCGGTCGGGTCGCTTGCGGTGGCGGTGGTCACGGCGGTGCTGTTCGTGCTGCGTCAGCTGCGCTGCGAGCACCCGCTCATCGACCTGACGCCCATGAAGAGCCGTGCGTTCTGGCCGTCGGTGGTGCTGACCACCATCGCCATGATGGGCAGCTTCAGCATGAGCGTGCTGCTGCCGCTGTACCTGGAAGGCGGCACGGGCCTGACGGCGTTCGCGGCCGGATTGCTGATGCTGGTCCCGGTGCTGGCGAACGCGGGCACCACGCTTCTGGGCGGCCGCATCATGGATGCGCGCGGCGAGTGGCCGCTGCTTCCGGCGGGTTTCGCGGCCATCGCCGCGGGCTTCGTCGTGATGGCGGCGCTGGCCCCCACGTTGTCGCTGCCGGCGGCATTCGTCGCGGCGTTGCTGATCATGGGCGGCACAGGCTTCATCTTCTCGCCCTCGCAGACGGCGGGCCTGCGTGCGCTGCCGCCTCGGCAGAATCCGTTCGGCGTGGCGCTCATGACCACGTTCGTGCAGATCGCGGCCTGTATCGGCCCTTCGCTGTACACGGGCATCATGTCCACCGCCCAGGCAGGAGCCTTGGCGGCGGGCGCCGGTGAGGCGCTTGCGACCGCGCAAGGCTTCTCGATCGCCATGGTGGTGGCCGCGTGCGTCGCCGCGGCAGGTTGTGCACTCGCGCTGGTTTATTCGCGTGCCGCGGTGAAACGCGATGAGAAACGCGCAGGAAGCATGTAAAATAGACGTAAGCGAATCTGCGGCGCGCCTTCACGGGCGCGCCGCTTTAGCGTTAGCACACGAAGAGAAACGAGCGCAACCCATGGCTATCACCGGCAAGCAGGTCCGTCAGCTGCGCAGCATGGCGAACAACTTGAAGCCCACCGTCATCGTCGGCAAGGAAGGCGTCACCGCCAACATCCTCAAGCAGGTTAACGAGGGTCTTGAGGCCCACGAGCTCATCAAGGTCAGCGTGCTGTGCGAAACGGGCAGCCAGGCCGCCGAGGCCGGCCGCGAGATCGCCGATCAGGCCGAGGCCGAGCTGGTGCAGGTCATCGGCAAGCGCGTGGTGCTCTACCGCGAGACCACCCGCGACGACATCGAGAAGATTCAGCTGGTGAAGTAGGCAAGCCAGCAAGCCGGCAAGCAGGCCGGCAAGCAGGCTTTCCAACGCTGTTGCGCGGCTTTAGGCTTCGCAAAGCAGATCGGGCCCCGGCAAACGCCGGGGCCCGATTGCGTTCAGGGATGAGCCGGCCTGACTCCCGGTTCTGGGCGGTTTTCCGCCGCACACCCCCCCTCAGGTTCCGCACCCTTCAATTTCTGGGTGTTTTACAGAAAAAAAGGCCCGGCTCACCTAGCTCGAACTCCTGTCTGGTCTTCGCGGATAGCCCTAGAGTCTAGAATTCGGCGATCGCTTCCACAAGAACCGTCGAACCCTCCATTCCTGCTGGCCACGCCTCGAAAGCTGCACGTGTACCATTTTGCGAAACAGGCGTGCTGCCCGTTGGGGAGTATGGGACCCATCCCCAATTCGGCTCTAATTTTCGTAAGAAGCGCGAATTCGATCGTTGCTCTTTTCGATAGATTCCCCCAGTTCAATAATGGAATACTCGGGAGAATAGTTCTGAAACTGGTTTGCCGCAGGGATGGCGTTTCCGTTGCTGTCAATTGTGGAAAGGGAGAACGAAAACCGAGGCTCGCTGTTTGTTGCTTCGGTGGTGTCGGCAATGGCGAAACTGGGAGTTACCAGGCCGATTCCAGCTGCTGTTGCCCCTAAGAGAAAAGCTCGTCTTGAAGGATTAGTTTGCATATCAAGCTCCTATTCCTGAAGACCGTCTGCGCTATTCGCAGTCACAGGCTTTATGCCGTGGTTGGCGAAAATGTTTCAAATAATTGAAACATTTTCTTAAATTGAAGCATAGGGAGTTTGAAGAACGCGTTTATGCCGTGCGTTTTTGCACGATGAAGCGGGGGCCGTGGTATGCGTCTTTGGATTCCTCGGGGCCTTCCTCGTGATTGAGCGCGGCGATATACGCATCGGTAGGGGCAATGCGATAGTAATAGGAGGTTGAGGAGTTGCTGCCTTCAAATGTGATTGCGAGCTCAGAGTTTGCAAACTCCTGAAAGGCGCACGCACTGTCGAGAGACAAGGAATCGGTGATAACGTTGCAATATAGGAAAAACCCTTCTGCGGCTTTCTCTGCCGTGATAGTGACGGAATCCCCCCATGCGCCCGGTGTACTGCCGATTTGGATATTGTTGTTTGTGGATTCGTATGTGACCCATTCGCAGTATTCGTTTGGCTGAGCCGTTGCATTCAGACAGAGAACGTGATTTGCGTTGGTTTCGTCATAAAAGCCCCTCTCCAGGGAAAGGACACCGGAATCAAGGAACTTGCTATCGCCTTCGCTTCTTGCGTTTGCGTAAAAGGCGAGTTCGCCGTCTGCGTTTTGTTGTGGTGTGCACGCAGCCATTGTGAATAAGAAGCATATGCCAAACGCGAGGGAAAAAATCGTTGCCGTAAGACGCGGATGTTGTTTCATAAAAATCGCCTCCTTGTCTGCTTTACGCGTACGAGGGTTGAAATGTTTCGATAGACACGGGGTTTCATACTTGTTTGAAAGGTTAGCTTATGCGGGGAGAATATGAGGTGTGATACGGCCGAGGATGTACGGAAGGCAATTGAATCTTATGGGGATAGCGTTTGGCGGCTTGCTCTTGCGATGACTCGTTCGCATCATTTGGCGGACGATGTGTTTCAGGAAACGTTCATAAAGCTGTGCTCCTCGCAAAGGAATTTTGACAGTAACGAGCATTTAAAGAACTGGCTGCTCAAAGTAGCAGGAAATCAGTGCAGGAGCATGTTTCGAAGCAGACGGTTAAGGGGCGAGGTGTCGCTTGATTTGCGCTGCCATGATGCGGCGGTTCTTGATGATGGTTTTGACGGTATCGAGGTATCCGATTGCCTCAATAAAGCACTCGCGGTTTTAAATGCAGCCGAACGCGAGGTTGTGTATTTGCGCGTGGTCGAAGACATGACGACGAAGGAAATTGCGAAGGCACTGGGATGCCCCCATGCAACGGTAAGGACTCGTCTGCGACGTGCGCGAAATAAGGTCATCGAGCAATACAGGGAAGGGGGTTGCGGTGAAGGCTGATCAGCAAAACAAGTGCGCGGATGATGATGTGTTGTATGGTGCGTTTTGCGCAGATTTGCGAGATGGTTTTGCAGGCAAGACGGCGCCCGCGGATGTCGTCGAAAGGATGACGAGACGCGTTTCGCTGAAGGAGGAGACAGCGACTGCGTCTAATGCCGCTGCGGGTAAGCGAGCAGGTCAGAAGTCTGCTTTTGTCGTGACAGCAGTAGGGGTTGCAGCTTGTCTGGCTTTGCTGACTTGCTTCGTGCCGCTTCGGTTGCCGTCAGCAAATGCCGATGTGGTGGTGAACGAATGCCGATCCATTCCTCGAGATGCTATGGCGTTTACTGGATATTACCAGGTAGGAGACTCGGTGCGCGTCCAGTTTGAAGCTAACTTCGAGTGGAGGGAGCCGGGGGTTTCCTCGGTTACTTATAGCGTAACGGCTGATGGGGTTTCGGTTTGGCTTGCTGACGAAACATTTTCGCGAGGCAGTGGCACCATGGAGGGCGATGGCAAGCAAGCAACGGCTTACTATTCTTGCACGGAAAATGGCTCCGCTTTTGCTCGTTGCCTGATAACGGTTGACTTAGGTTTGGCTGGCGAAGTGGAGCGAAGTCATATCGAGCAAGCGGCCCGTGACGCCTTAGCGGGTGTCGAGGTTAATGCGAGCGCTCAATTGGACAGCGGCGAAAAGAAGGACGCTAGCTGCGAGATTCTTTAGTGCGTTCTGCCCTATATAGATGTTGTCGGGATGCGCACATCGCCTACTTCAGGCACCTGCAGAGCCACTGGTTGCCGGTGTTGGCGGCGTGGGGGCAGCCGATGCAGGTGGGTGCATCGCAGAGTTGCGCGCTTTCGGGTGCGCCGCAGAAATCCCGCAGGTCAAGCGCGGGGTTGGCGACATCGGGTTGCGTCCCGGCGGTGATGCCTTCCGGCGCGTCCGCTTCCGCCGGGTTCTCTCCCGCCGCATCTGCCAGCTGCATCGCGCGCACCACCATGCTGGCGAACTGGCGCATGCCCAGATTCGTGGGGTGCGTGCCCTCGAGCGAGTCGTAGTCGCGACCGAACGCGCGCACGTCGGCCACGCGGCAGCCTTCGGCCGCAGCAGCATCGCGGATGGCGGCGTTGTATTCGTCCAGGTGATGGCCGCGTAGGCGGTAGCAGAACTCGGGATGGTCGACGCCGTGCGTGCGTCCGGGCAGCAGCGTGATGCAATACACCGCGGCCTTAGGGGCGGCCGCGCGGATGTTGCGCAGCATGGTTCGGTACGCCGCGCCGAAACGTTTCACGGCATCGGCGGGCGCGGCGCCGGCTATCTGCTCGGGAACGGTTGCCGGGTCGATGCAGCGCGGCATGGCGTGGCTGCGGCCGGCGGCCTGCGCCTCGGCGCCGCCCCAGCCGTAGTCGTTGATGCCGATGAACACGAGCACCGCATCCGGTGCCTGGCCGTCGGGTCCCAGCAGGGCGGCTGCGCGTTCGGGGCTGCTGGCGGCGGGGAAGCCCGCGCCCTCGACCATGCTGCCTGACCAGGCGCTATCGGCAAGCACGGTTCCGCCGAGCGCGCGCACCGCGTGCGACCACCATGTGTCCTCGGGGCGCAGCACTCCGGATCGCTCCAAGCGCTCGTCGTTGTAGAACAGCGTGTAGCCATCGGGCGCGCACCCCTCGAAGGTGCTGATGGAATCGCCCATGATGGAGAACGTCTTCGCGGGCATGCCCGACCGCCTTCCTTACGTCATTCGAAATCGCGTCCCGGCGCCGCGCGTCGGGGGCTTTTTATCCAGTAGCACATGGTAGCAAAACCTCGCACAGGCTCTGTTAACAGTCCATGCTGTCTCGCATTGCGGAACGCTGAAGCGTCCTTATCGCCGTCTACGCGAGGCCGGAGAACCTACCGCAATTGCCGCTGCTGGCTCGTTCTGCCAGCCTCTTCCGCCTTCCATTGCTTTCCTTGCCGTCGCGTCCTTGTCTGATGTCTCAGCCGATAAAGCCCAAACAACCGCAATAACTCCGCCGCAGCTTACGTTTCCGTCCGCACGCCCTTCTTCCCCGGCCTTTCGGCTCCGCGCCCGCAAACCCTTCTTTCCAAGCTCGTCAGTCTCCTTCCTGCGCTGTATTCGCCATCAGAATAACCCCAGGTGAACCGCATAAAAACTTGTGTGCAACCAGTGAATGCCGCAGACTGTCCCCTTTACGTTGTACGCAAAGCGTTGTACAATAATACGAACCACGCACTCACACAAGTTGCGCCGGCGGAGCCCGGCGCAACGCTGGTAATCGCTGCGGGGAGCAACGGCCGGCTGATCGGCCGTCCGCCCGTTTCCCCGTGCAGCGAAGCGGGACGATTGGAGGTTGCAATGGGCGAGGCAATGGTCACCGGCCGCATGGCGCCCGGCAAGAAGCGTCGCGGCGGCCTTGTGCTGCAGCGGGAGGGCCTCACAGCTTCCCAGGCTATCAACCGCATGTACGACAAGCTCATCGAGAACGGCGACGCGTCGTTTCTCACGGGCATCGTGGCGGCGGAGGACGAAGCGGCCTGGGATAACGCCGTGGAGTTCGTCGATTCCCTCTCCGAACCCGTATGCGACGGCGCATCCGATGCCGACGATGAAGCGTCCTCGGCGCTGGTCGACAGCGCTTTCGAGCACGGCGACCTGCCGCCCGATGGCCCGGACCTTGCGGCCATCGCCCGCGCCGCGCGATTCTCCTCGCGGGGGGTGATCTAGCATGCCTCAGGCCCGTGTCCTGCTTGGTACCGAAGTCGTCATGGACTTCATGAACGAGCGCCAACCGTTCTACCAGCAAACGCGCATGCTCATGGTCGCCGGCCGCGTGGGCGAGTTCGACTTGTGGGTAACCGCCCCGCAGGTGGTCGACCTCGTCTACCTGCTCTCCGAGGGCGGCAAGCCCGAGCTGCTGCCGCGCGCCATGGAACGCATCCGCGGCCTGCGCACCTTTGTGCAGGTAGCGGACCTCACCGCCGCGAACGTCGACCGCATGCTGGCCTCGTCGGGGCAAAACCCCGAGGGTCAGCTCATGGTCAACGCCGCCATCGACCTGCGCGCGGACTTCCTGCTCACGCACGATCCCGGCGGCCTGGAAAACGGCCTGGTCAAGGTCATGAACGTGCCGGGCATGTTCGAATGGCTGTGCGAGAACCGCGACCTGGACTACACGCAAATCGAGATTTAGCGAAGCCTTTTCGCTGTCACCTTCCTGTCACTTGACACTCCCAAGTGCCAGACTACAATCGAAATTAGCACTCAAGCTGTGAGACTGCTAACGCGCCCCGCACCTGCGGGGCGTTTCATTCGCCAGGGCATGCACGGCCCGGCGCCCTACCTGCGGCGGGCGCCGCAAGCCCGCATTCCCCATATGAACGAAGCGCCCTCGTGCCGCGCGACAGGTCCCGCAGCACCGAAGCACGAACGGAAAGGAAGCGCCGCACATGCGCAAGTTCAAGACAGAGAGCAAGAAGCTGCTCGACCTGATGATCAACTCCATCTACACCAACCGCGAGATCTTCCTGCGCGAGCTCATCTCCAACGCGTCGGACGCCGTCGACAAGCTGTACTTCAAAAGCCTCACCGACTCCAGCATCCAGCTGACGAAGGACCAGCTCGGCATCGACGTCGCCTTCGACAAGGACGCCCGCACCATCACCGTGTCCGACAACGGCATCGGCATGACGCAGGAGGACCTGGACCGCAACCTGGGCACCATCGCCCATTCCGACTCCATGGCCTTCAAACAGGAGAACGCCGAGCAGCAGGGCGACGACGTCGACATCATCGGCCAGTTCGGCGTGGGCTTCTACAGCGCGTTCATGGTGGCCAAGTCTGTGCGCGTGGTGTCGAAGGCCTACGGCAGCGACCAGGCGTGGGCTTGGGAGTCCGACGGCGTCGAGGGCTACACCATCGAGGAGGCCCAGCGCGAGGGCAACGGCACCGACATCATCCTGACCCTGAAGGACAACACCGACGAGGAGAACTTCGACCAGTTCCTCAGCGAGTACGGCCTGAAGGACCTCATCAAGCGCTACAGCAACTACGTGCGCTACCCCGTGCGCATGGAGGTTTCGAAGTCTCGCCAGAAGCCCAAGCCCGAGGACGCCGGCGACGACTACAAGCCCGAGTATGAGCAGTACACCGAGGTCGAGACCATCAACTCCATGGTGCCGATCTGGAAGCGCAGCAAGTCCGACGTACAACAGGAAGAGTACAACGAGTTCTACAAGCAGACCTTCCACGACTTCACCGACCCGGCCGCCACGTTCTCCATCCACGCCGAGGGCGCGCTGTCCTACGACGCGTTGCTGTTCATCCCCGGCCGCGCGCCGTACGACCTGTACAGCAAGGATTACAAGAAGGGCCTGGAGCTGTACAGCTCCAACGTGCTGATCATGGAGAAGTGCGAGGACCTGCTGCCCGACCACTACAACTTCGTCCGCGGCGTCGTGGACAGCCAGGACCTCACGCTCAACATCTCGCGTGAGACGCTGCAGCAGAACAACCAGCTGCACGCCATCGCCCGCAAGGTGGAGAAGAAGGTCACCAGCGAGCTGAAGAAGATGCTGAAGAACGATCGCGCTGCCTATGAGAAGTTCTTCGAGGACTTCGGCCGCGGCCTGGAGTACGGCATCTACACCAGTTACGGCATGCTGAAGGATGAGCTGGCCGACCTGCTGCTGTTCTACAGCGCCAAGGAGCAGAAGATGGTCACGCTGGCCGAGTACCTTGAGGCCATGCCCGCCGACCAGAAGTCCATCTACTACGCCGCCGGCGACAGCATCGACCGCCTGGCCAAGCTGCCCATCGTGAACACGGTGCTCGGCAAGGGCTACGACGTGCTGCTGTGCACGAAGGATGTCGACGAGTTCTGCTTCCAGGCCATGATGACCTACGGTCCCGAGGCAGAGCAGGATGCCGAGGGCAAGGACATCGAGGGAACCGGCCCTAAGGAGCTCAAGAACGTGGCGTCGGGCGACCTGGACTTCGCCTCCGAGGAGGAGAAGAAGGAGGCCGAGGAAGCCGAGAAGGACAACGAGGCCCTGCTCGCCGCCATGAAGGAGCAGCTCGGCGACGCGGTCACCAGGGTGGCCGTGTCCACGCGTCTGACCGATGCGCCGTCCGCCGTCACCACCGAGGGCCCCGTGTCGCTTGAGATGGAGCGCCTCATGTCGCAGATGCCCGACGGCATGGGCGAGGTGAAGTCGCAGCGCGTGCTCGAGCTGAACGCGAAGCACCCGGTGTTCCAGGTGCTCAAGGACGCCCAGTCCGCCGGCGATGCCGAGAAGGTGAAGCTCTACACCGAGATCCTGTACGACCAGGCGCTCATCGTCGAGGGCATGCCCATCGCCGACCCGGTCGCCTACGCGAACGCGGTCACGAAGCTGATGGCGTAAGCGGCAGCTTGCAGCACGCGGCACGCTGCCCGGGAGCGCCTGCGCAACCCGGCGGCCTGCGGCCCCGCCGTCCCGAGCGGCACGCCCGCGCCCGGTACGCGGCCCCGACCGCCCGTCACCTGCCGAAAGCCATTCCGAATGTGAAGCCTGCCGGCCCTCAACAGGGCCGGCAGGCTTTTTGTATTATGATGTTCACGCTATGCAGAAGAACGTTCACGAAATATTCCAGATGATCGAAACGCCGCTTATCAGCTTCACGGTGGTGGTGCTGAGCTGCGTGTGCTTCCTGCTGTCGCTGTGGATCATCATGATCTTGGTTAGGCTCGTGGTGGGATGAGCTTGCAACGGCACATCTCGCGCGCCGGGCGGCGGGGGTAGGCACCGCTATGTGGCAGCGCTTCACGTGGTATGACGTCAGGGTCATCGGCCATTATCTGGGCATGTTGGTGCTTTTCTCATCCGTGGCGCTTGTCGCGCCGCTGGCCACCGCCATTGTGCTCCGCGAATGGATCCCTGCAAGCCATTACCTGCTTTCCATAGGGTTATCGCTCATCGTCGGGTCGGCGTTGCGTTTCCTGCGCATCGAACCCGGGCGCCTGAACCGCCAGCAAGCGTTGGTGGTCACGGGCCTGGCGTGGGTGGTCCTGGCGTTCATGGCCACCATCCCGCTGTATCTTTCGGGCCACTACAACACGTTCCTTGATGCCATGTTCGATGGCGTTTCGGGCATCACCACCACGGGCGTCAGCATCATCTCCGACCTTGACCACCTTTCCTGTGCCGATAGCATGTGGCGCTTTGTCACGATCTTGCTTGGTGGCTTGGGCCTGGTAGTGGTGGCGTTGTCGTTCGGTCTGTTCGGCAAGCGCTCGGGCGCCAGCCTATATATGTCTGAGGGCCGCAGCGAGCACGTGGTCCCCAACATCGTGCAAACCGCCCAGTTCATCGCAAAGTTGTCGCTGGGCTTCATCTGCGTGGGAACCGCCGTGCTGGCCGTCATGTGCGCGTTCGCCGGCATGGAGGCGTCGCGCGCGTTCCTCAACGGCCTATGGTTGGCCATTTCCAGCTTCTGCACCGGCGGCTTCGCGCCCATGAGCACGTCCATCCTGTACTACCATTCGTTCCCCATCGAAGTGGTGCTCATGCTGCTCATGATCATCGGATCGGTGAACTTCGTGCTGCACTCCGAGCTGTGGAAGGGGCACCTGAACGTGTACTTCCGCGACATGGAGATCCGCACCATGTTCATCTGGATCGCCGTGATGACCTTGGTGTTCGCCGCGTCGGTCTCGGCAAGCTCTGATTTCTCGAACCTGGCCACCATGATGCGCCGCGGCGTGTTCCTGATCGTATCGGCGTTCTCCACCACGGGCTTCCAAAACGTCACCACCAACCAGTTGACCACGTCGCTGACCTCGGGCGCGTTCCTGGTCATCGCCGCGCTCATGTGCGTGGGCGGCGGCGCCGGATCAACGTCGGGCGGCATCAAGTTCAGCCGCATGGGCCTGATCATCAAGTCGCTCGTGGCCACGGTGAAGGAGACGCTGGCGCCCGACTCGGCGCGCGTGGTGGTGTCGTACTACCATCTGGGAAGGCGCATCCTGTCGCCTGAGGTGGTCAAGCAGGCCATGACCGTGTTCGTGCTGTACGTTGTCACCTACGCCGTGGGCGCGCTCGTGGGCATCGCGCACGGCTACGACGCCACGCAGTCCATCTTCGAATCGGTGGCCATGGCCTCCAACGGCGGCATCTCGTCGGGCGTATGCTCCCAGGGCATGCCCGCGTCGCTCGAGCTGTTCTACATGCTGGAGATGTGGGCCGGCCGTCTGGAGTTCCTCACGTTGATTGCACTCATCGTCGAGGTCGTGGTGACGCTCGATCCGCGCAGAGTGGTGAAGAGCAGGCTGGTGAGGCGCTCATGATGCAGAAGAGAATGGCAGCCGCGGCGCTGGCGTTCGCGTTGGCGCTCCCCGTGTTCACGTGCTCGCAAGTCGCATTCGCCGACGAGCCGGCTGAAGGAGACAATGCCGTCAACGTCACGCAGCTGCCCGACAGCTCGTTCATCTACGACACGTCCATCACGGACCTGAGCACGGCCGACACCTATTACGACAAGCAGACGGTGCAGGTCACCGGCGAGGTGGTGGGCGATCGCATCACCGCCGGCGACGGCCGCCACTGCTGGCTGCAGCTGGCATCGCCCTCCGATTCGTCCACGGTGTCGGTTTACGTCACCAACGAATCCGCCGACAAGGTGGACACGTACGGCGCCTACGACCGCAAGGGCACCACGCTGCAGGTGCGCGGCACGTTCAATCTGGCGTGTCCCGACCACGACGGCGTATCCGATCTGCATGCGCAGGTGGTGACGGTCACGGAGAAGGGCAAGGCCACTCCCGACGAGTTCGACATCAACGTGTTCATCCCGGGCGTGGTCACCGTCATGATCGGCCTGGCCATGATGGTGGTGTTCTATCTGCTGCGCGAACGCCAGCGATAAGGCAACAAGGAGGAGAGCTTGCAGAGAGCGCAGGTTGTGAAACTTGACCGCGGGTATCCGCTCGTGCGATGCGAAGACGGGCGCCTTGTGCGCTGCGAACACGCAACGGCCCTGGTCAAAGGGGAGAAGGTACGCGCCGTCATCGGAGATTTCGTTAAGGTGAACGCGCCGGAGGGCCACGACAAGGGCATCATCGAGTCCATCTGCCCGCGCGAGCGCGCCTTCGTGCGCAAAGACCCCACCGAGCGCGCCGTGCCCCAGGTGCTGGCGGCGAACTTCGACCGCGTCATCTTGGCCCAGCCGCTAGCCGAGGTGAACCTGCGCCGTCTGGAGCGCGAGTTGGTGCTGGCCTACGAGACCGGCGCCGCCGTCACGGTGGTGCTCACGAAGGCCGACCTGGCCGAGAGCGAGGAGCAGGTGGAGCAGGTGGCCGACCGCGTCCGCGCGCTGGCGGGCCCCGACGTGCGCACGCTGGTGGTGTCGGACGGCAACGCGGAAAGCGTGGAAGCCGTGCGCGCCCTCATGGCCCCCGGCACCACCACGGTGCTGGTGGGGAAGTCGGGCGTGGGGAAGTCCAGCCTGGTCAACATGCTCGTCGGCGAAGAGGTGCAGGAAACGGGCACGGTTCGCGAGGGCGACGGCAAGGGTCGTCACACCACGGTCAGCCGCGAGATGGTGGCCATCCCCGGCGGAGGGTACGTGGTGGACATGCCCGGCGTGCGCGGCCTGGGGCTGTGGGACGCCGACGCGGGCATCGGCGCGGCGTTCGCCGACATCGAGCAGGCGGCGCAGCGGTGTCGCTTCCGCGACTGCAAGCACGAGAACGAACCGGGCTGCGCCGTGCGCGCCGCCGTCGAGTCCGGCGAGATAGCCCCCGAGCG
Source organism: uncultured Coriobacteriaceae bacterium (assembly GCA_900550055.1). Lineage (GTDB taxonomy): Bacteria > Actinomycetota > Coriobacteriia > Coriobacteriales > Eggerthellaceae > Senegalimassilia. Next base: position 110,361 of record URQU01000001.1, read on the forward strand.
TTTCGCCAGCTACCAGGCCCTCAAGCAGGAGACGGCCACGTTGCGCGACCGCCGCGAGGAAGCCCGCCGCATGCGCGGCGAGAAGGCCAGCGACAAGAAGCGCGGGGGCCAGGGCGGGCGTCCCAGCCGCGGCAAGCGCCGCCGTTAGCGCCTGCGACGTCCATAGCGTCTCCATCCGGTTGCCGGGCTGTTTCGCGCTCGTTCGCCAAAAACGCTACAATATAAGGGTTAACCGAAAGCAACGCGCACGTCGGCGTGCGGGTTTCGCGCCCGGTCCATGGCCGCGGCCCGGCAGCCCGCATTCGGCGTAAACGGACCCGAAACAAAGGACGTGCATGAATCCGGTCATCGTAATCCCGACGTTCGTGTCACCGCGCCGCCGAAAGGATTCCGGCAGCGTGATCGCCACGTACGACCACACCACCCCGCTGAGCAATCCCGGCGAGCTGCCGCGTCTGCTCACGTCTTTGCAGAAGGTTCGCGGCATCGGGCAGATCATCGTGCTGGTCGCCGCCGAATCCGCCATCTCCGACCAGGCCGCCGAGAAGGTGCAGGACATCGTTTCGCGCTTCCCCAGCCTCAACATCGCCATCATCGGCGCCGACGAGTGCAAGCTCGTGCAGCAGCGCATGGAGCAACTGGGCCTGGGTAAGCTGTCGAAGGAGATCGGCCTTGCTGGCTACGGCGTCATCCGCAATCTGGGATTGGTGCTTGCCAACGTCATGGGCTTCGACTCCATCGTGTTCCTCGACGACGACGAGGTCATCGACGACGCTGACTTCCTGCAGAAGGGCGTCTACGGCCTGGGCAAGCTCACGCGCAAGGGCGTGCCCATCCTGGCGAAGACCGGCTACTACCTGAACTCCGAGGGCTCGTACCTGTCGAAGAGCCAGGACAAGTGGTACAACCATTTCTGGCAGCAGGGCAAGGCGTTCAACAAGTGGATAACGAAGGCCATGCGCGGCCCGCGCCTGTCGCGCAGCAATCATGTGTGCGGCGGCTGCCTGGCCATTCACAAGGAGGCGTTCAAGCGCCTGTCGTTCGACCCGTGGGTCGCTCGCGGCGAGGACCTTGACTACATGCTGAACCTGCGCATGTACGGCAGCGACATCTGGTTCGACAACCAGTGGAGCCTGCGCCACCTGCCGCCGGCGTCCACCAGCGAGGGCACGCGCTTCCGCCAGGATATCTACCGCTGGCTCTACGAGTACCGCAAGATGGAGTACAGCCGCACGCAAATCGACTTGATGCAGGTCAAGCCGCAGTCCCTCGAGCCCTACCCGGGCCCGTTCCTGGAGCCGGGCATCACGAAGCGCATTCGCATCACGGCCATCCTGCGCAGCCTTGCCCGCAAGGACAAGAAGGCGTACCGCCAGGCCGCCAAGGCCGCGCGCACCGAGGCCGTCATGTACGCGCAGCGCAACTGCTCGAAGTACTTCGAGCTCCAGTTCGTGTGGCCCGAGCTCATGGCGCGCATGGACAGCGACCAAATCTTGCACACGGCCATCGTGCAGTCCGTGGCGCGCCGCCAAGCGGCGGCGAACATGGCGGCGGCGTTCCCCGTGGCGGGTGCCGGTGCCGGCGTCGACCCGGGTGTGACCAGCGAGATCCGTCTGAACATAGCCGAATAGGGAAGGTGGCGCGGCGTAATGGACGTGTTCGCTGCCTTTATCGCGCCCGCTTTGGCGGGCGTGTTCGTCGGCGTGATGTCGGGGCTTCTCGGCGTGGGCGGCGGCACCATCATGGTGCCCATCTTCCGCCTGGCGTTCGGCATGGGCCCGCTGGCCAGCACGGCGACCAGCCTGTTCGCCATCATCCCCACGTCCATCTCGGGCGTGGTCGCGCATACCTGCGCGAAAACCTGCGTGCCCAGACTCGGCTTAGCGCTCGGCGTGGGTGGCGCGGTCATGTCGCCGGTGGGCGTGTGGCTGGCTAGCGTCTCGCCCGGCTGGCTGGTCATCTGCGTGGCGGCGGTTGTCATCGGCTTCAGCGCGTTCAAGATGTTCAAGAAGGCGGTGAAGTGCGCGCCCGCGCCCCGCGCGGGGCAGGCGGGTGCTGCGCGGACAGCCGGCCCGAACGCCGCGGAGCCGCGGGCAGCATGCGCGAGCAACGCTACGTCCTCAAGCTCGAACGCCGCGGAGTCGCAGACAGCATGCGCGGGTGCCGCTTCCGCCCATTCCGCCGCCCCAAAACCCGTTCCCGACCAGCCCGTTCTCTCCCGCAAGCAGTATCTGCAGGGCGCGTGCATCGGCCTAGTGGCCGGCCTGGCCTCGGGCTACGTGGGCGTGGGCGGCGGCTTCATCATGGTGCCGCTTATGCTGGCGGTTCTGGACATTCCCATGAGCTTGGCCTCGGGAACGTCGCTTATCGCCATCATGATCTTGGCCATCCCCGGCGTCATCGAGCAGGGCCTGCTCGGCAACATCGATTACCTGGCGGGCATCGCCATCGTGGTGGGCAGCATCCCCGGCGCCCTGGTGGGCGCGCGGCTGGTGCGCGTGGTGCCCGAGCGACAGCTGCGGTTCATCTTCGGCGGCTTTCTGCTGGTGGCGGCCGTCATGCTCATGCTCAACGAATTCGGTATACTTGGCTGACGCCGCACGCGGGCCTTTTCGGCCGGCCCGTCGTGCCCGATAAGGAAGGAGTCGGCGTATGAACGTCGATATGGAGGACAACCGCGCAAGGCTTCCGCGTTATTTCACGCTCGAGATGCTCATGTCGGTGATGGTGGCGCTGTCGGGTCTTGTGCTCATCTGGAACCTGGTGTCGCCCGTCGTCAGCGTGTTGGCGCTGTTCGTCGCGGGCATGGTGTTCACCTTGTCCATCACCGTGCTCATCCGTTTGCTCATGGACCCCGATTCCGTGCGCGCGCGTCAATCCAGCAACGTGCTGCAGCTGGCAAGCCAAACGCTCGAGGCCATGGGCGAGGAGGGCCTGGACAGCAAATCCGCCCAGCGCATCTGCAGCCTGCTTTTGCCCTCAACGGCGGCCATCGCCATCGCTATCACCGACGATCGCTTCATCTTGGGATACGCCGGTTACGAGGAATCGCATAACCTTTCCGGCAGCGTCATCCGCACGCATGCCACGTACTCCACGCTGTCCGACGGCAAGACGCGCGTGCTGTTCACCCCCGAGGAGATCGGCTTCCCCAAGGGTACCCACGGCATCAACGCCGCCATCATCGTGCCGCTGACCGTGGGCAAGGACGTGAAGGGCACGCTGAAGTTCTACTACCGCCGCGCGAACCACATCAGCGAAACCCAGAAGTCCATCGCCACCGGTTTCGGCCAGCTGCTGTCCACGCAGATGGCGGCATCGGCGCTCGAGGAGCAGACTGCCCTGGCCACCAAGATGGAGCTCAAAATGCTCCAAAGCCAGATCAACCCGCACTTTCTGTTCAACACCATCAACACCATCGCTTCGTTCACGCGCACCGACCCTGCGCGCGCCCGTACGCTGCTGCGCGAGTTCGCGAAGTTCTACCGCAGCACGCTCGAGGATTCCGGCGACCTGATCGAGTTCCGCCGCGAGCTCGAGCAGACCCAGCGTTACTTCATGTTCGAGCTGGCGCGCTTCGGCGAGGACCGCTTGGAGCTGGTCTGCGATGTGGAGCCCGAGGTCGAGGACATGATGGTGCCGCCGTTCTTGATCCAACCCCTGGTGGAGAACGCGGTGCGCCACGCCATGCCCTCCGAAGGCAAGCTGACCATCCGCGTGGAAGGCGTGCGCCAGGGCGACGACGTCATCGTGTCCGTCATCGACGATGGCAACGGCATGACGCAGGAGGCTTGCAACAACATCCTTCACCCTGGTTCCACGACGGGCTGCGGCATTGCCGTGGGCAACGTGCACGACCGCATCTGCGGCTACTTCGGCGCCGGTACGCATTTGGAAGTGGAAAGCGAGCTCGGTCAGGGCACCACGGTGCGTTTGGTGTTGATCGAAGGCGGTTTGAGACAGTATTAGGAAATGAAAACGGCCCCGCGGATGCGGGGCCGTTGATTGCGAATGGTGCCCGAGGCGAGAGTCGAACTCGCACGTCTTTCGACAACGGTTTTTGAGACCGCCGCGTCTGCCATTCCGCCACTCGGGCATTGAGCTTTACCATTGTACCGGATGATTCGGGTCCGCACAACAGGAAATGGAGATGACTTCATGGTTGAGAACGCAGCATTGACGGAAATGCCGTCGGACGAGCTGCTCGAGCAGTGCATCGACCGCTACCTCGAGGAGCATTGGGAGGATATCGTCGCTGATATCGACAAGCTTGTGCGCATCCCCAGCTTCGAGGATCTTGGCGAGGCCGCCGAGGGCGCGCCGTACGGCCCCGGCCCGCGCAAGGCGCTCGATGTCGCGCTCTCCATGGCGTCCGATATGGGTTTCGAGGCCCACGACGATGCCGGCCACGTCGGCTATGCCGATCTTGTCGGAGCCTCCGAGGAGCAGCTGGGCATCATCGGCCACATCGACGTGGTGCCGGCGGGCCCGGGCTGGCATTTCGAACCGTACCAGGTCACGCGCAAGGACGGCTACCTGCTAGGCCGCGGCGTCATCGACGACAAGGGCCCGAGTGTGGTGGCGCTGCATGCCATGAACCTGTGGCACCGCATGCAGCTCGACGGCCAGGCGCCTCAGCTTCCCTATACGCTGCGCTTCATCTTCGGTGTGAACGAGGAGACGCGCATGGATGACGTGCATTACTACCGCGCGCATCACGCCGACCCGGCGTTCCTGTTCACCCCCGATGCCGAGTTCCCCGTGTGTTACGGCGAGAAGGGCATCTATCACAGCCTTATGACCAGCGCCGATGTGCCCGTGGAGCAGCGCTCGGTGCTCTCGTTCGAAGGCGGCACGGCGGTGAATGCGGTGCCGGGACATGCGCAGGCGGTGGTGCGCGCGGGGGAGTGCGAGTTCCCGGCGGCGCAGGGCATCGAGATGGAGCTGCTCGACGAGTGCGACGCCGCGGCGGCCTTGGAAGCTGCCGGCGTGCGGGCTGACGCTGCCGGGTGCCGCCTGGCGCGCATCACGGCCACGGGCCGCAGCGCGCACGCGAGCCTGCCGCAGGGCGGCGTGAGCGCCATCGGGATGCTGATCGGTTACTTGCTGGAGAACGGCCTGGTCGGCGAAGGGGAGCGCGCCTACTTCCAGACGGTGGCGCGCATCGCGGCGGCAACGGACGGCAGCACGATCGATCTTGCCTGCTCCGACGCCGATTTCGGCGAGCTCACCATCGTGGCGGGCCGCGCCGCCATGCAGGGCGGCAGCTTCACGCAGACCATCGACGTTCGCTATCCCACCACCATCACGGGCGACGAGGTGCACGCGAAGCTGGAGGCGCTGGCGAAGGCGGCGGGCGGCACGTGCGAGAAGACGCGCGACGACGCGCCGTTTTTGCTCGACCCGCAAGGCCCGGCCATCCAGGCGCTGCTGGCCTCGTACAACCAGGCAACGGGCGAGGACGCCAAGCCCTTCACCATGGGCGGCGGCACGTATGCGCGCGAGTTTTCCCGCGCGGCAAGCTTCGGCCCTGAGAAGCCGTGGGAGCAAGCGCCCGAGTGGGTGGGCGGCATGCACGGCCCCAACGAGGGCGTGGGCGAGCAGCTGCTGAAAGAAGCGTTCCGCATCTACGCGCTCACCATCGGCAAGCTCATGCAGCTCGACTTGTAAGGCAAGCGCTGCCTTGTCAAGCATGCGTGTGAAAACCGCCGTTTACCGCTGAAATCGACCGCTTATACCCCTAACTCGACCGTTCGCAGCGCAAATTGTTGGGAAAAACGGTCTGCTTTTCGTAAGGGAACGCCCCAGCGCGTTGCCGTATGCTACACTGCAGGAAGCAATGAATCTCAGATTCGCCATCTGATAAAAGGAAAGCAAGGAGGCCCTACTTATGTTGAAAGCGATGATCGTCGACGACGAGGCCCCTGCGCGCTCCGAACTGAAGTTCCTGCTCGACGAACTGGGTCAAACGGAGGTCGTCGCCGAGGCGGCAAGCGTGCGCGAGGCCATCGAGAAGCTGAAGGAATATCCCTGCGACGTCATGTTCCTTGACGTGAACATGCCCGAGGCAACCGGTTTGCAGCTTGCCGAGGCCCTGCAGCACCTGAAGTTCCCGCCTGCGGTGGTGTTCGTCACTGCCTACAGCGAGTTCGCGATCGACGCATTCAAGGTCAACGCCATCGATTACCTGGTCAAGCCGGTCGAAACCGATCGCTTGTCCCAGGCCATCGCCCGCGTTCGCGAGCACGTGCAACTGCATGCGCAGGCCCAGAAGTCCGAGCGCATCCCGGTTGAGAAGGCTGGCAAGAAGATCCTCATCAGCATCGACAAGATCCGCTTCGTCATGGCGCGCGACGACTACGCGTACCTGCAAACCGATACGGACCGCTACTTCAGCACCGTCAGCCTGGCACAGCTGGAGAAGCGCTTGGACGGCCACGGGTTCTTCCGCGTACACCGCGGCTACCTGGTGAATCTGTCCATGGTCGAGGAGATCGAGCCCGTTGCCGGCGGCACCCTGCTGCTCACGCTCAACGGCGTGGACGAGAAGATCCCCGTCAGCCGCCGCCGCGTCTCCGCCCTGAAGAAGGCCCTGGGCCTGTAAGGAGCAGCTGGTTGGGCTCAGGAATATGAGCAAGTATCAGGCCGGTGCCGAAAGGCGCCGGCCTTTTTGCCATCAGATACGGAAGGTGCTCGGCTGCTCGGTACGTGCTTACGGGCTTGCGCGCGAAATCTGCGGGCGAACCTACTGAAGTGACAGGAGCGAGGTGAAGGAGTATACGCGGAGGAGGTGCGTAAGGTGCGAAGCGGAAAGCCCGTTGCGGTATTTGCTGTGCTGCTCGTTGTATCATTTGCGACTATGAACGCCATGCCCTCCGATACGTTGCTGGCCGCGTTGCTGCAGGAAGCGGTGTTGGCGCTGGTCGCGCTTGCGGCCGTGGGTTTCGCTGTTCCTGATGCGCTTAAGCGTTGTACTCAAACCGTGCAACAACGGAGTATTGTGCGGTTTACAGCGATTATCTTGCTCTTGGTGGGTCTTGTCGGCGGCGCGATAACGCTTCTGGCCTGGTTGTTTGCCGGTGGTGGCAATATGGCGGGCTTTGCGTCTACTGCGTTGTCGTCGACTGCCGATCTTATGGAAAACCTGCTGCTCTTGTTAGGTATCTGCCTGCTCGCCGGTCTGTACGAGGAATCGTTCATGCGCGTGCTAGGCATAGAGGCGTTCGAGCGCACATTCGGGCAAGGCAGAGCCGCTTCCGGACGCGCTATCGGCGAACGCGATGCCCGCCCCGATGCCTCCAAACACGTTGCTGGTGGACGCTCTGCCCATTCTGCCGCTTCCGGATACGCAGCTGGCGGACGCGTTGGCGTCTCCGGCGAAATCGGGCACGGTGCCGTTAAGTCGCCTATCGCTTTCGATTCCGCCGCAAAGCGTGCCATCCTGGTTTCCGCTCTGCTGTTCGCGCTGCTGCATGTGGGCGTGCCCGACGTGTCGGCCGATCAACTGGTGCTTATGCAATCTGCCTTGAAGTTCGTGCAGGCGTTGCTGTTCGGCGTGATCTTGGGCGTGTTGTACACGCAAACACGCCGATTATGGCCTTGCGCGTTCATCCATGCCGGCTTCGATGCGCTGTACCTGGCCCCGCATGTGCTTTTAACAGGTACGATGCCCGCAACATACGCATCGGGTACGGTAGGCGACACCGTGCTGCTTGCGGTAACGGTGCTTATGTTTGCAGGCATTGTTATAAAAATAAGCAAAGAAATTGCGAGATAGTGCTTGCACATGTCCGTTAAAACGTGTAATATACATCTTCGCATTGAGAAATCAAGCGCCAATTCGCGGGCGTGGCGGAATTGGCAGACGCGTACGGTTCAGGTCCGTATGGGGGCAACCCCATGGAGGTTCAAGTCCTCTCGCCCGCACCATTCGAAATCAAAAGACCCGCTTCAGCGGGTTTTTTGCGTCTTGGATAGATGCGCTGCAGTTCGCTCTGCTGAAGCTTGCTTTCTCGTGCTGCAAGAGGGTGCGAGATAATATGAAATTCCCTCTTGCGCAGAATGAGGAAATGACGTAGCATATTTTCTTGCCTTGTTAAGGCGCCAATTCGCGGGCGTGGCGGAATTGGCAGACGCGTACGGTTCAGGTCCGTATGGGGGCAACCCCATGGAGGTTCAAGTCCTCTCGCCCGCACCATTCGAAATCAAAAGACCCGCTTCGGCGGGTCTTTTTGCGTATGCGGACAATTGCAGCGCCCTGCCATTCGTTCCGCAAAACTACCCATTTTGCTGTAAAACGCTGTGCTTCATTCTTGTTGATGCAGCGTTGCTTTCTTCGGGCATGTTTCGCTTGCTACTATAGTGCGGAAACCTTACTACTGTGGCGATGATCCCCGAAGGAAGTATGCTTATGGAAATGCTTGAGTTCGTGTTGCTGTTGTTGGCGGCGGTGCTTGTCTCCGCCGTGCTCGACCAGGTCACCCCGCGCGTATCGCTGCCTTTGGTGCAGATCGCGCTGGGCGCCGTCATCATCTTGTTGGTGGGCACGCCCGTCGACGTGGCAATCGATCCTGAGCTGTTCCTTGTGCTGTTCATCGCCCCTTTGTTGTTCGACGAATCGCGGCATGCGAGTAAACGCGGGCTTTGGGACAACAAAGGAGCCATCGTGTCCCTTGCCGTCGGCCTGGTGCTCGCTACGGTCCTGGTAATCGGCTTCGTGCTGAACTGGCTCGAGCCTTCCATCCCGCTTGCGGCGGCGTTTGCCCTGGGCGCGGCGCTGGGGCCCACCGATGCCGTGGCCGTCTCGGCCCTTGGCAAGGATATCCATCTGTCCAGCCGTCAGAAATCCCTGCTCTCCGGCGAGGCGCTCATCAACGACGCATCAGGCGTCGTGTCGTTCCAGTTCGCCATAGCCGCGGCCATCACCGGCTCGTTCTCCCTGGCCAATGCTGCGCAAAGCTTCGCCATCAGCTTCTTTGGCGGCATCGTGGTCGGCTTGGTGGTGGGCTTGCTGGCAGTGCTTGCGCTCGGTGCTATCCGTAGCTACGGCTACGAGAGCATTACGGTGCACGTGGTGTTCGAGGTGTTCACGCCCTTCATCACGTTCCTGGCGGCCGAGCATTTCGGCACAAGCGGCATCCTGGCCGTGGTGGCCGCCGGCCTGCTCATCGCGCTGATGCCGCATAAACCCACGCCTGCCGCCGCGCGCTTGAAGCTTGCGTCGAACAGCGTGTGGGAGGCGCTCGTCTTCGTCATCAACGGCGTGGTGTTCGTCATGCTGGGTATGCAGCTGCCAAGGGCCGTCATGCCGTCGTGGCACAGCAGCGAGACTAGCTCGCTTCTGTTGTGTGCCCTAGTGCTGCTCGTAACGGCCCTGGTAGTGGGCGTGCGTTTCCTGTGGGTGCTCGTTATGGAGCGCGCGCATCGAAGCTCCAAACCGCGCACGGGCGGTCAGCTGATACGCGATGCCCTGGTCACCACGCTTTCGGGCCCGAAGGGCGCCATCACGCTGTCCATCATCATGACCATCCCGTTCACCCTTTCGACGGGCGAGGCGTTCCCTCAGCGCGACAACCTGATCTTCCTGGCATCGGGCGTCATCCTGTGCACGTTGTTGTTGGCGAACTTCGTGGTGCCGCTGCTTGCGCCGAAGGAGCAGGCCTCCGAGCAGGACGACCAGGCGGTGAATGCGGCGCACATCGAGATCCTCAAACGCGTCATCCGCCAAGTGCGCGAGCAGAAGACGCCGACAAACGAGGCTGCCACGCAAATCGTCATCCGACAGTACAGCGAGCGCATCAAGCGGCTGCGGCGCAAGAACACCTCGGCCCCGTGCCTGCTCGAGCTGCGTGCGACGGCTATCGAGCAGCAAAAGACCCAGGTGGATAAGTATATCCGCGAAGGACGTATCTCCCGCGCCGAGGGCGAGCGCGAGATTGAACGCCTTGAAAGCTCAAGGCGCACGCTTCTGCGCGCGCATACGCGTCGCCAGGCGTTGGGTGAGGTATGGAGCCGCCTGAAGGTGGGCACCGTGCATACGGCGCGCCGCGTCGATCGCGCGGTTCGCCACGTGGTGGATGACGAAGCCCAGATCGAGCAGCACCGCCAGCTGCGCATCGAGCTGGAGGAGTGCGCGCTTGCGTACTACAACCTACGAATGACCGACGAGAACCTCGAGATCGCCGACGGTGCGGGCGTGCTTGCGGCTGAGTGCCGCTCCACGTTGGCGTTCCTGCGTGCGGCTAACGAGCCGGAGAAGCTGGCCAGGGCCAACGTTGCGGGTAGCGTCGTCGGCATGGATGCTGGCGGCATGCGCGGCGCACTTGAGGGTATGGACACACAGAAGATCCAGGTGATCAAGGCTCGCGTGTCCGACGTTGAGGCCGATGCCCTGCGCATCGAGCTTGAGGAGATCCAGGCGATGCGCGATGAGGGCGCCATCAGCCGCGAGACGGCGCGCAACTTGCGCGAAGAAGTATACTTGCTTCAAATGACCATTGGAGAATAGGAATCGAATGAGCTCGTACACCACTATCGAGGGGCGTGCCGTCGCCGAGATCGAGGAGAAGAAAAGCCGCTTCATCGCCAGCCTAGCCCATGTTGAGACCGAGGAAGAGGCGCTGGCGTTCCTCGAGGAGATCCGTGCGGCGAACCGCATGGCGCGCCATAACGTGTACGCGTACATCCTGCGCCAGGGCGGCGCGGGCGCTGCGGGGCGTGTTCGCTATTCCGATGATGGCGAGCCTCAGAAAACGGCGGGTTTGCCCACGCTCGAGGTGCTGCAGCATGCGGGGCTGACCGATGTGGTGTGCGTGGTCACGCGCTATTTCGGCGGCGTGCTGCTGGGTACGGGCGGCCTGGTTCGCGCCTACACCCAATCAACTCAGGCGGGTATCGACGCCGCACAGTTGGTGGTGGTGTCGCGCTGCGTGGATTTGCGCATCCGCATAGCGTACCCGCGTTACGAGCAGCTGATGCGTCTGGCGGAAGACCACGGCGCCAAGGTGCTGTCAACCGACTTCGCCGATGCGGTCACCATGAACCTGCGCATGCTCGACGGCACGCAGCAGCCTCTGCTCGATGCACTGACGGCGCTGGAGCGAGGTCAAGAGGACGTGGAGATAAGCGACCCCATAGACGCCGCGTTTTAGTTTGTCGCCTTCAGCGCGTTCCTTTAGATGTGATGCTTTTCAGCATGGGGCTCCTGATGAGGTCATTTGGCATGCCGTCTTTTGGCGCAACGCTTCCCAGTAGGGCGGGCGTTGCAGTCCCTGTCAGCACAATGCCCGCCACCAGGCGGGCATTGCAGTTCTTTAGGACGTGTACTGGTCCATGAAGTCCAGGATCTCTTGGCGGGAGTGCAGGCCCGTTTTCGCGTAGATGCGCTTGATGTGGGCGTGTGCGGTGCTGGGGCTGATGTAAAGCTCCTCGGCAACGCGCTTCTGCGTCCAGCCCAGCGCGTACAGCGCAAGCACTTCCACCTCGCGATCGGAGAGCAGGAACTGCTTGCCCATCTGTTCGGCATTGTCTCGCATGGTGGCCTTGCGGATATCGGCTATGGAGTCGCCCTCGTCAAGGCCCATCAGCCGCACCAGCCGCATCCCGTGTTTGGAGTCGGGTTGCGCGTTGCGGCTCTCGTCCGCTGCTTCATCCTGATCGACGCTTTCGATGGGCATTACCCCCGCGCATTGCAAGGGGCTGGCGCCACCGGCGCCCACAGGTGCCGCATTCACGCAAGCGCTGCATTCGCTGTAGCCGCCTGCGTTGTCTTTCAGAATCGTAAGAGCTTCAACGTTCGCTTGCGCCCGCGACAGCTGCTTCTCCAGGCGCTCCATGCGGCGTACGTGCAGATCGTGGCGCTCATCGGCTTCCATCTGGGAGACCTTGAGGAACTGGCCGAGCGCAACCTGCGTGGAGATGACCACGCAGGTGCCCATGATGGCATTGATGAGCAGGTCGTTCGTGGAAAGCGATTGCACGTTTATCAGCGTCACGCGCGCGATGGCGCGGCAGCCGAGCCACACGGTCCAGCCGCCCAGGGCGTAGTAATACGGGTCGCGCCAGCCGAAGCTCATAAATGCGATGATGATGTACCAGGTGAATGCCACCAGCAGCGCATTGAGCGTGGTGGTGAACACCGCGCCGATGTCCGGCATATCGGGGAAGGCCGCATACAGCACCAGTGCGGCGCACGCGAACAGCTCCAAGAGGATGAACATGCCCACGGTCATGACGCTCTTGCGCTTGCGCATCATCATGGAAATGACGATGACGCAGATGGCTATGGTGAGCAGGCCATATGCAACTCGGGTGGCGGGCTGGAACGCGATGGGCACGCCGTCGGGGTAGCCGCGCAAAAAGCCGTCCACGATGGAGAGCACGCCGATGCTCGTTGCCGTCGCCGTGAGGAAGCGCTTGCTCGACAGCAGCGTGGTGGCGAACCCGAAGAAGTCGTCGTTGGGCGTGAACGACTCGATATCGTTCGCCAGCTTGTTCTTGCGAGCGCTCAGCATGCAGGGGAATTGCAGGAGGATGAGCGCGGCGGCAACGTAGAAGCCGTAGGTACCGATGAGCGAGCAAACGTAAATTTCCACCTCGCTGATGGCAAGGGCGCTGAACACATACAGCACGGCGGTGGTGCTGCCGCATCCGCGTGCGCGGCGCAGCCAATAAAAGATGGCGAACGATCCGAAGAACGTGACGGCGACGCATAGCCAGAAATGCACGTTCGGCGAGAAGGCGCCTGCAACGTGGGCCAGGGGAAGGATAAGGACGCATGCCGCTTCCAGCACGATGCACGTGCGCATGATGCGGTTGGTGGTGCGCTTCTTCAGGCGGATTTTCCGCACTCCGATGACCAGCATGATAACGGCCATGATGGAAAGCGCCGCAAGCATGGCGCCGTCGGTGAATATGCCCTCGTCGGTGTGGGTGTAGCTACCGTAGCCGGCGACGATGAGGCCGGCGCGCGCAAAGCACAGGCCCAAGATGGAGGGGATGAGCGGGATGTACAGGGTGAGCAGCTTCATGCCGGTTGGCATAGGGTGAGCGGCGTCATCGGGCGCAAGACGGTCCGTGCGCGTTTGGGCGCTCGGCTCCGCCCCGACGGCGCTTGAAGCGCTTGCCGGTTGCCTAGAGGCCGAGGCCCCTCCCTGCCCTTGTGCGCGCTGAGCGATCGAGTCGCCCGCTTCGTTGATCCTCACTGATCCTCCTGGTTTATGCAGCGCGATTTGCCAGGTGGCCGTCCCTCTCTCCAAAAGGCCGGCTTACTTGTTCGCAAATTCCCTCAAAGAGGGTATGCGCGAAACGTCATGTTCGCCATCATAACATATGGGAAATAACGCATAGTAACAGCAACGTTAACTGTAGGGGGTATCGATATGGCGAACGAGCAGGAAATCACGTTCGACGAACCGGATGAGGGCCGTGACATCTATCACGAGCCGGACGATCGTGCGCTCATCCGCACGAAGGACGTGTACCAAACCGAGCTGGACAACGGCGTGGAAGGCTACTCGGAAACGATGCTCGCCATCGTGGCGAACTTCAAGAACGCCGGCAAGCCCGAGGGCTTCAACGTGCAGAGCATGGTGGGCAAGTCGAAGCGCGGCGAGGTGGCGTTGCGCCTGTTCGCGGTGGTCGACGACTCCGTTGCCGACCCGGTGTTCGTGAAGGTGGGCTTCAAGAGCCGCGGGTGCCTGGCCATGACCGGCTGCGCAAGTGCCATCTGCTCCATGATCGAGGGCAAGACGTTCTCGCAGGCGTTGGAGCTGACGCCCAAGGATGTGGAGCTTGCGGTAGACGGCGTGCCGAAGGGCAAGGGCCATACCACCTTGTTCGCCATCGAGGCCGTGCGCGGCCTGGTGGGCGACTGGATGTATCGTTGCGGCATGCCGCTTGCGGAGATGAACGAGAAGCTGCCCTGCGACGAGATGTCGGTGGCATGCCTGATGTGCGAGCATTGCAGCCTGCGCGACACGCGCGTTGAGATGAGGATTAACGAGGCCATCGCGAAGCAGAAGGCCGGCGAGGCGAAATGAGCGAGCAGATGAAGACGGCCGGGGAGTCCCTGGGCCAGGATATCGTTTCGGAAGCCGCGGAATCGGCGGTGGGGGAGGTTTCCGCCGACCAGGACGTCGCAGCCGCTGGGAATGCTGAAACCGCTGCAGCCGGTGTCGATGAGGCACCTGAAGGGGAAGCGGCCGACGAGCCCACGGAGGAGGAGCTTGCGGCCGCACGCGAGCTGGCCGAGAACAATGCGCTTGCCGATGTGTTCGATGACGTGCGCAAACAGTCTGCCGACAGCCACCTGGTCACGCCCGAGCGCTGGCCCGAGATCGGCCTGGTGCCCGAGCACATGACGGCCGAGGATTTCGAGATGTTCGTGTATGAATGGCTCGAGGATTATCAGGCGGAACACAAAGACGAGATTGAGGCGGAGCGCGCCGCCGAGCGTGCGAAGGCCGCCGCGGTGCGTTCGGCCACTCGGGCGGTGGGCGTGCCCCCGAAGATCCCGAACCGCCGCTTGGCGCAGATCGAGGCCGACAACGAGGCGAAGGCGGCCGAGGCCGCCGACAAGGCGCCAGAAGCCGTTGAGGATTCCGCTGAAGCCGAATCCGCCGCGGGCGCCGATGCTTCCGCACAAGTCGATAACGCTGCGGAAGCCGCCGAAAGCGCCGCCGTCGCAACACCTACGGTTTCCGAGCCTGCCCCGGCGTCCCCTGATGACGCAGCCGAAGACGATCAGCCCGCCGAGGACGACAGGAGCCCCTTCGCCGGCTTGCGCATTCCCGAGGGCTACCGCCTTGAGCAGATCGAGGGCGAATGGGTGCTTGTGGAGGACGAGAACGCGGCACCCGTGCGCAAGGAGATCAAGTGCAACCGTATCAAGGTGCTCATGGGCATGCATAGCTACTATCTGTACGATGAGACGCTCATGACCGCCAGCTACGCGCGCTGGGCGTTCCTGGCAGCCGAGGATAACCCGGTGGTCACGTTCGTCGAGTGCGTGCGCGAGGATTCGCGCGTGTACCCGCGACCTTATGCCGCCGAGTGCCTGAAGAACCCGCCCTTCCGCATGACCGACGAGCAGATCGAGGAAACGTGGCGGACCGTGCGCGATTCCGGCAACTATCCGGACATCGAGCGCACCGAGGCATCCAACGGCGACGTGTACTACTATTCCACGCAGTACCTTGAGTCCGGCTATGCGGCATCGCTGGCCGAATACGATGCGGTGGAGCGCCCTGCCGACGTGTAATGCCTGATGAGGGCCTAGCGCGCAGCGGTCGTACGCAACGCAATGCGTCCCGAGCAGTATCGCCCGGGGGCGCATTTTTTTGCGAAGAGGCGTTATGCGTTATCCCTCGCTTCGCGTCTCCTCTTCTCGTCTCCCTGCAAATGGGCGTCTCCTGGAATTCACACCAGCCTTTGGGCTAGCGAGATCGTTTCTCCTTGGCTCATGCCGACCGGCTGGAAAAGGCGGGATGCGGCGTGCCCCTTATTCCATAGCTGTAGAAGCCCGCATACTAGAATCGCTCTAGAACGCAAAAACGCCCCCCGCTGTCTGCGCAACGGGGGGCGTTTGCGATTCAAGCTTGCTTTGCCGGTCTAGCTTGCCAGCTTAGCGTTTACGGCAGCAGGTTCAGGCTCTGCAGCTCGGCCTTGACGTCGTCCATGCCGTAGTAGTCCAGGCAGTCGGCCGTCGGGCAGCCCTTCTCGGAATCCCAACCAAACTTCTCGTACAGCATGGTCAGGCCCTTCTGGAAGTCTTCCTTCTCCATCTTGTCGGTGCCCTTGGTGAACGGCTCCTTGTCCGCATCCTTGGTGAACGGCCACTCGGTGATGACGTCGTGGATGGTGCGGCAGTCGTTGCAGCCCATCTTGCCGTCCTTGTCGGTCATGCCGCGCACGGTGTTGGCGCGCTGCAGCGTCATGATCTTGGCGGCGCGCTTGTACAGCTCGTCGGTGGTGATGTCCTCGCCGGTGACGGCCTTGTAGAACTTGGCCTCCAGGTCGAGGTCGCCGCGGTAGTTGCGGCTCTTCGACGGGGACTGGGCCATCGGCCACACCCAGTTGCACAGCGTCAGCGAGTCATGCAGCACGTCGGTGACGATGGACCACCAGCAGAAGTTCGCCTTGTGCTCGTTCATCGGCTTGTAGTCCTTCTCGGCGTCCAGAGCGTCCTCGCCGCCCCACAGCTCGGCAGCGATCTGCTGCTTCAGCTCGTGCGGAAGGCCGCACTGCAGCATGTTCTGATGCGAGTGGATCATGGGGTCGCGGTTGAACACCATGTTCAGCAGGCCGCCGACCTGGCCGTAGGACTCGATTGCGTGGTGCACCGGCCAGCCGCGGTAGTTGATCAGGCAGCTAGCGGTGGTGTCGAACCACTCCATGTCGTCCCAGCGCGGGCACCACACGATCGGGCCGTGGCCAAGGTAGGACATCTCGTTGTCGTTCTGGGCGATGTGCTTGAGCAGCTCCACCATGATGGTCGGGTCGTTCTTCTCGAACTTGGTCCAGTCGAACATGTTGTACTCGGCCTCGGGCAGCACCTTCTTGAAGATGCCCTTGGCGATGCAGTGCGCGATGTCACGGTAAATCTGAGCGTAGTTGCACCACATGCCCAGGTCGTCCATCGTGCCGCCAACGACCTGGTCCCAGATCAGGCCGTCCTCGGTGGAAGCCTTGACGGGAGTGTGATCGCCCAGGATCTTTATCATGTAAATGGAGAACGGGAAGTTCGGCACGCAGGTGTTGCCGGTGATCTCGAAGCCGCCGTTCTTTTTGGCGTTCGGCACGCGCATGTCGGAGTAGCAGTGAATCGGGCAGCTATGGCAGCCGTTCATCTTGATGGTGTACTTCTCGGCCTCGGGACCCTCGTCCTTGGTGGTCTTCATGCAGCGGTAGCCGACGGTGTTGATCTCGCCAGGCTTCGGCTCGCCGGTCTCGATCGGCTCGCCCTCGGCGTCGGCCCAGTACAGGCCCTTGCGAGCGGTCCAACGGGTGCCCTTGTCGTAGTACTCGGCCCATTCCTGCTGAGTGGACGGCACGACGTGGTTGTTGTTGGAGCCGACGATCTCGCGCAGCATGTAGTCGGACAGGTCTGCCAGGGCCTTCGGGTCCTTGACGTTCACGCTGCCGTTGCCCTCGACGACCAGGGCCTTGAGCTTTTTGGAGCCCATGATGGTGCCCAGGCCGGCGCCGGCGGAGTGGTTACGGGAGTTCATCATGACGGCGTAGGGCAGCAGGTTCTCACCGGCAGGGCCGATGGTTGCCACGCATGCGCGGTTGCCCTCGATGGTGTTCAGGGTTTCGGTGGTGGCGCGGGTGCCCATGCCCCAGACGAAGGAGGCGTCCTTGATCTCGACCTGATCGTCCTTGATGTGCAGGTACACCGGCTTGTCGGACTTGCCCTCGACGATGATGGCATCGTAACCGGCCAGCTTGATGCGGGCGCCGATCATGCCGCCGCAGTGTGCGTCGACGACCAGATGGTCCTTGGTGAACGTGGACAGGAAGCTGATGGTGGTACGGCCAGCCAGCGGCACGCCGGAAGCGGTCAGCGGACCGACGGCGTAGACGATCTTGGACTCCTCGGAAAGAGGATCGGTGCCAGCGGGCACCTCATCGTACATGATCTTGTTAGCAAGGCCCATGCCGCCGATGTATTCCTTATAAGGTGCGGTGGACTCGGTGGTGATGCTGCCCGTCGTCAGATTGACGCGCAGGATCTTGCCGGCCCAGCCGTATGACTTCTCGTCAGCCATGTTGCATCTCCAAATCTCTTCTCGATACATGCGTTGCGTGACATGTCGGGCGATTCGGGTGCAGACGACAATTCGTCACTGGGCAGTGTTGCGCACCTTATGAATTGGGTATCCCCTCTTTGAGGGTAATTTATGGAAATGGCCTGGTAAACGGCGAACGGATTCGATTTTCCGGCGAATGAAGGGACAAATTCGACCGCATTGACCCCCAAAGAGGGGATACCGAGAAAGTGGTGAGCCGCATACTACTTACTGTTGCGTGACCCGGAAAGGGCGAAGAGTGTGCGCCGGAAATCAGAAGGGACGAGGCGGACGAGGCCTCGGCTGAGGGAGGAACCGGCGCAAGGTAGCGACTCACCAATATATGTGAGGGGGAGTACTGAGAATGTCAGATACGAATACAAGCGGCAGCGCCCCGGTTAAGAAGAACATCACCCGCCGCGACGTGCTGGCCATGGCCGGCTGCGGCGTTGCGGGTTTGGTCGTCGGCGGCGCGTTGGCCAGCTGGGGTGTCACCCAGGAGTCCATCGCATCCGGCCGCATCGAGCTGCGCACCACGCCCACCAAGATGATCGTCACCGATCGCGCCCGTTGCTCGGGCTGCCAGCGTTGCGAGATGATGTGCACGCTGAAGAACGACGGCCGCGTGTGCCAGCACATCGCCCGCGTGCGCGTGTGGGATAACTATTACTGGGGCAAGTCCGCCGACACCGGCGACGGCTCCTTCGGCGACGGCAAGGGTGCTTGCGAGTTCACCGTCGAGCACTGCAAGCAGTGCGCCGATCCGCAGTGCGTGAAGTACTGCCCGGTCCACGCCATCTACGCCGATGAGAAGACCGGCGCTCGCACGGTCGATACCAAGAAGTGCATCGGCTGCGGTATGTGCAGCCAGGCTTGCCCCTGGAACATGCCCCGCGTCGACACCGAGACCGGCGTGTCCACGAAGTGCATCTCCTGCGGCCGCTGCGCCGAGCAGTGCCCCAACGGCGCCATCCAGTTCATCGATTGGCAGGATATCGCGCAGAAGATCATCGACGAGGGCATCGTTCGCACGACGACCGCGGTCACCGCGTAATCGTTTCGGGGCGATATACCTCGCATGATGCGAACGCCCGCGCGGCAAGCGCGGGATGTGAAAGGTCGAAGACCTTATAACCGCCACCAAGGAAAGGAGTGAGCGCTAGATGATGGACGACGCAGCGGTGTTCTCGGTGCTTTCGAAGTGCTTCGGTTCCGTTGAGAAGGACGAATGGAAGCAGATGACACGCAGCGCAGCCTGGGCCGAGTTCATGGACGGCGTTCGCCGTCTTTTGCAGGACGACATGCGTTTCGGCAAGCAGGCACGCCCCATCGAGCGCATGCATGTGCGTGTGCCCATGCAGGAATTCCTTTCCGCCAACGAGGTCGACGAGCTGTTCTGCCCTCCGCTTTTCGATGAGAAGCAGGGATTTGCGGCGCGTCACTTCACCGGAGGGCTTCCCCAGTCGGCGATTCCCGTGGAGTCGCTGTACACGGATTGGAACACCCCCGACAACGTGAATCCGCTCATCGGCAAGCAGAAGGGCCTGTACCTAGGCGCTTCGGCGCGTTATATGCGGGCGTTGATCGAGCAGCTGGGCCTGGAGGTACCGGCGGAATACGCCGACTGCCCCGATCACCTGGCATTGGAGCTCGACTTGGTGGCAGTTCTGCTGCGAAGCGGCATGGACGCCGAAGCCCGTCAGTTTGTGGCCGAGCGCTTCGATTGGTTGACCGATTACCGGTTGAAGCTGCTGAAGCTTGACGATGACGCGCGGTTCTACATCAGCCTGGTCGACGTGATCTTGGGCATCTGCGCGGAACAGCGCGCGGAGTCCGAGTCCGGCCAGACGGCTTGATGGCGGTTCGCATCATGGATGAAACGATGACGCAGGATGCATATAGAGAGGAATCAGCAATGTCAGAAAACGCTATTACCAGGCGAAGCTTTCTGGCCGGCAGCGCCGGGGTCGCAGCAGTAGCGGCCGGCGCGGGCTTCATGAGCTTCGGCGCCTGGGAGCAGGCTGACGCGAGCGGGACGAAGGATGTGGAATCCCACACCGCTTACTCGCTGTGCAACTCCTGCTCTTCCAAGTGCGGGTTCAAGGGGTACGTGGTCGACGGCAAGCTCACCAAGATGATCGGCGAGCCCGGCCATCCCCACTGCGAGGGCACGCTGTGCGGCCGCGCATACGGCTACGCGTCCATCGCCTACTCCGAGGACCGCTTGACCGACCCCTTGAAGAAGAACGCCAAGGGCGAGTTCGAGAAGATCAGCTGGGACCAGGCCTACTCCGAGATCGCCGAGAAGGTCAAGTCCATCATCGGCTCCGACGGCCCCGAGGCCCTGGCCATGGTCCAGGACCCGCGCCCGTCCGGCTCCTACTACACCAAGCGCTTCATGCAGGCGCTCGGCAGCGCCAACGTGTACACGCACGGCGCGGCCTGCAACATGTCCAAGAACGCGGGCTTCACGCAGGTCATCGGCGCGGGCGACTACCTGGCCGACGTCGAGAACGCCAAGGCCTGCATGTTCATCGGCCGCAGCTACGCCGACGCCATCCGCCCGAGCCAGCTGCACGCCCTGGAGAAGGCGCACGAGAACGGCGCGTACATCGTGCTGGTCGACCCGCGCCTGAACAACTCCATCGCCTTCGCCGACGAGTGGCTGCCCATCAACCCGGGCACCGACCTGGCGCTGGTGCTGGCCATGAGCCACGTGCTCGTCGACCGCGGCCTGTACGACAAGAAGTTCGTGGCCGAGCAGGCGACCGGCTTCGACGAGTGGGCCGCCACCCTGGGACAGTACACGCCCGAGTGGGCAGCTGAGATCACCGGCCTGAAGGCCATCGACATCGAGCGCATCGCGGTGAAGTTCGCCGAGTGCGCCCCGGCCGCCTGCATCGAGCCCAGCTGGCGCGGCGCCTATGGCTGCAGCTATGCCAACTCCGGCGAGACCGCCCGCGCCGTGGCCTGCTTCAACGGCCTTCTGGGCTGCTGGAACCAGAAGGGCGGCGCCCTGTTCAGCGCGTCGGTCAAGGCCGGTGACGTGGACAAGGCCAAGTTTCCGTCCGTGCCCAAGGTCGAGGCGAAGATCGCCGGCCAGTCCGAGTACCCGCTGTCCCTGTCCGGCATGGGCGTCAACGTCTACGCCGCGCAGCTTGCCAAGGAAGGCAAGATGAAGGGCATGTTCTTCTACAACTCCAACATGGTGGCGGGCTATTCCAACCCGGCCTACCTGCAGGAGTGCCTGGCCAACCTGGAGCTGTCGGTGTGCATCGACGTCCAGATGACCGAGACGTGCCACGCGTGCGACTACGTCCTGCCCGACACCAGCTACCTCGAGCGCCTCGAGCTCCCCGAGTTCTACGGCGGCAAGATCCCGGCCGTGGCCATCCGCGACCAGGTCATCGAGAAGGTGCATCCCAACACCAAGCCCGTCGACCAGATCTTCTCCGAGCTGGCCGATGCCTGCGGCGTGGGCCAGTACTTCGACTTCACCGTCGAGGAGCTCGCCGATGCACAGCTCAAGACCGTGGGCCTGTCCCTCGACGGCCTGCGCGCCTGCGGCGTGAGCACCTTCCCCGAGAAGGCGTTCAAGTACGGCTCGTACCCGAAGTGGAAGACGCCCTCCGGCAAGTTCCAGTTCGCCTCCGATGCCTGCGAGAAGGCGGGTCTGCCCCGCACCCCGCAGTGGCTCGAGCCCGCGGTGGCCGTGCCCGAGGACGGCAAGTCCTTCCGCCTGATCGGCGGCAAGCAGGCCATCCACACCCACACGCAGACCGCCAACAGCGAGCCGCTCATGGCCATCACGAAGCAGTACGGCCTCGAGCGCGTGTGGATGAACGCCCAGCGCGCCGAGGAGCTCGGCATCTCCGACGGCGACACCGTCGAAGTCTCCAACGAGCAGCACACGGGCAAGGTCCAGGTGAAGGTCACCCAGCGCATCAACCCCGACGCGCTGTACATGCCCAGCCACTACGGCTGCTCCTCGAAGGAGGAGAAGACGGCGTACGGCGTCGGCCTGCGCCAGATGGACTACGTGCCCTTCCGCATCGAGCCCGGCTACGGCGGAATCTGCTCCCAGGAGGCCGTCGTCACCGTCAAGAAAGTAGGTGCATAGCATATGGCACGCTATGGAATGCTTATCAACACCAAGAAGTGCATCGGCTGCTACGCCTGCCGCACCGCGTGCCAGCGCCAGAACGGCTTGGATCCCACTGACTCGTTCATCCGCTTCGAGGAGCGCGAGGTCGGCGAGTATCCGAGCGTCAGCGTCGAGCACGTGCCGCTGCAGTGCATGCACTGCGAGGACGCGCCGTGCGCCAGCGTTTGCCCGACCGGAGCCGCCCACATCGGCCCCGACGGCATCGTCGAGGTCGACCAGGGCCGCTGCATCGGCTGCCTGTACTGCATGGCCGCCTGCCCCTACCAGGTGCGCAACCGCAACGAGAAGACCGGCGCCGTCGACAAGTGCCGCTTCTGCAACGTGTCCAACTACACGAGCGGCACCGAGATGTGCAGCTGCGTGACGGCCTGCCCGACCGGCGCGCGCATCTTCGGCGACCTGGACGACCCGGACTGCGAGCTGGTGAAGGAGATCGCCGCCACGCACGCGGCCCCCATCGCCGGCGACCTTACCAAGTCCAAAGTCTATTACGTGAGGTGATGCTGAGATGGAGTACACACCTATTTGGAGCGGCATCATCGCCTGCTATCTGTTCCTAGGCGGCCTGGGCGGCGGCGCGTTCGCCACCTCGGCCTTCCTGGCCTGGCGTCATCCTGAAGCGGTCACCATGCGCAAGCTCGGCCACTGGATCGCGCCGATCGTCGTCATCGTCGGCCTCGTGCTGCTGATGTTCGACGCCAAGGCGGGCCTGCACAACCCGCTGCGCTTCGCGCTGCTGCTGACCAACTTCGGGTCCGTGATGACCTGGGGCGTCGTCATTCTGGCCGCGTTCGTGATCGTCGCGCTGATCGCGCTGATCATGGACCTGAAGAAGCGCCGTGTGCCCATGGCCCTCGAGATCGTCGGCGCGGTGCTCGGCATCTGCGTGGCCATCTACACCGGCTGCCTGCTGGGCGTGTGCAAGACGTTCCCGCTGTGGAACAACGCGCTGCTGCCCATCTTGTTCCTGGTGTCGGCGGTGTCCACGGGCATGGCCGCCGTGCTGCTGGCCGGCGTGTTCAAGTGCCCCGAGGAGTTCAACCGCGTGGGCGTGCTCAAGAAGTTCCACTTCTGCTTCCCGTGCATCGAGATGCTGCTGGTGGCGGCGCTGCTGTTCATCACGGCCACCAACTCCACCGCTGGCCTGGCCTCGGTGCAGGCGCTGGTGTGCGGCAAGTACGCCCTGGTCTTCTGGGTGCTGTTCATCGCCGTGGGCCTGGTCATCCCGACGGTGCTGGAGACCAAGATGCTGTTCTTCAGCCCCAAGGAGTTCGAGGAGTCCCGCAAGGCCCACATGATCAGCGCCGCCTCCGACATCGGCGTGCTGATCGGCGGCTTCGTGCTGCGCCTGCTGGTGCTGCTCGCCGCGCTGCCGGTGACCATGACGGTCGCCTGGACGCTCTAGCCGCCCGCGGGGCGGGGCGCCCGCCCCGCGCCCATCGCGGGGAGCGGGAGCCCTTCCCGCCCGGGTCCCGTCCCCTTCGGGGGCGGGGCGCCCGGGGCGGGCCCCTTCCCTTGGAGCGGCGGCGTGAAGCCGCCGCCCTCCCTTCCCCAGGCCGCCGCCCAATCCCCGGGCGGCGGCCTTCCTGTATTTGGGGGGATGCCCCGCTGCGGGGCTCGGTCGGACACTTCGGGGACGTAGCCTTATCTGTCCGGGTTTCGCTCGGGGTGGGGTTCTTCGGTCCGCGCGGCGTGCCCGGACACTTTGGGCGGACACTTTGGGGACGTAGCGCTAAATGTCCGACAGTCGGACGCATAACGCTACGTCCCCAAAGTCCGCTTGAAGCACCCGGATGGGCTTGAAAGCGCCTCGAAGTGGCCGCTTTGGGGGATCCGGACACATAGTGCTACGTCCCCTAAGCGTCCCTGAAGTTCCGCAGCCGCTGCTGGTTGAGGAGGCCAGCGGCTCGAGGAGGCTCGCGGCCACCGCCCGTTGAGGAGGGAATAATGAATCGCTTCTTCTGCAGGCGGTAACTTGTCACCGTATTGCGCCTTTATCCTCCGAGGGAATGCCGTTTCTGACCGTAGGGTTCGCGAATAATCGCACGTTTTGTCCAGCCGTGGCCAAAACGTGCGATTATTCGCAGGTTGCGGGGGCTACGAAGCTGTTTTTGGCCCTGTTTCCCTGCTAAATGCCGAAGAATCGCGAGTTATGTCCACTTTGCAGTCTGGTTTGTGCGAAGAATCGCCTGTTTTGTCCTCAACTGGCCAAAACAGGCGATTCTTCGCACACGCAGCCCGCCGCCCGGCCTTCGCGCTGGCAATCGTGGCGCTCCTATGTCGTTGCTGGTGTAATCGTCATGCGCGGCGTACCATGGACGTGTTCAAAACCCGGCTGCATTGCCGGCGTTCCTGCCCTGAAGGAGGATGCTATGGATGCAAAGGTGTACGAGCTGATCAACGATCAGATTCGCAAGGAGCTGTACTCGGCGTACCTGTACCTGTCGTTCGCCGATTACTATGAGGAAGCGGGCCTGGAGGGTTTCGCCCATTGGTACGAGATCCAGACGCAGGAGGAGCGCGACCATGCGCTCATCTTCCGCAAGTACCTGCACGAGAACGGCTGCAAGGTGAAGCTGCAGGCCATCGACCAGCCCGACAAGACCTTCAGCAACCACCTGGAGCCGCTCGAGGCCGCGCTGGAGCATGAGAAGTACATCACCGGCACCATCAACGACATCTACACTGCCGCTCTCGAGGCGAAGGACTATCGCACCATGAAGTTCCTGGATTGGTTCATCGAGGAGCAGCAGGAGGAAGAGGACAACGCCGAGAAGCAGGTGTCGCGCATGAAGCTGTTCGGTAGCGATGCCAAGGCGCTCTACGACCTGGACCAAGAGAACGCGGCTCGCGTGTACACCGTTCCTAGCCCGCTGGCGAACGCGTAGCTGCGCGGCGGAGGTTGTTTCGCCGGTTTTTGCGGGCGGCCCGGCCTGGGTCCGACAAGCGCAAAAGCATGCCGTTAAGGCGCTCTGATGTGAATCGGGGCGCCTTTTTCATTGCTTCGTATCATTCGCAGTGCCTATCGATTGCGAGATTTGGTGAATGGAATATGCATAAATCGTAGATTATTATGCAATTCTATCAAAAGTAGAAAAGGTGTTTACGGTAGCTATAATACGAGGTCAAACGGCAAAAAATGATTGTTTCATCACGGTAAAAAGGCACGTGCCAAAGTTGCAGAAAATGAATCATCGTGCAAGAATATGACTCGTCCGACAGAAGACACATTGCAAAACTCAAACGACTATCTTCGCCAAATCGACTGTCTCGGGTTTGCAGGTTCCGCTACCAAGCGGAACGCGGGTTGCCAAGACCCCGCACATTGCCTGTCGGGATTCCTTTCGAAAGCCGGGTCCTTCCTACCCGGCTTTATTTTTTCCTTGTGCGCCTGCAAGAAATCGCTTCGCCCTGCGCTGGCGTTCGCTTACGCCGAAAAAGGAGGGGACGATAGCGCGGCTGCGCGCGGAACATCTCATCTTCCTTTTGGCCGGTCGTTCTGGAAGGCAGTTGCGTGACTCGCGCTCGTATGTCATGGTGCTGGGCGATTTGCGGCGTTGCAAAACCGCCTCTTATCGTACCGGGCATCGCAATCTTCGCCTGATAGCGCCAGGCACCGGGTTCGCGCGTTATACTGAGCGCATCGTGCTGCTTGCGGGCGAAGGTGGGCGGCGCGTCGTCCCGAAACCAAGGAAGGCGGTTCCCATGGAAGACTTCGAGTTCGTTTCCCCTACGCATTTCGTGTTCGGCCACAACGCCGAAAGCAAGGTGGGCCCCATGCTGGCAGAGCGCGGCGCGCATAAGGTGCTGCTGCATTACGGCGGGCAGAGCGCCCTCAAGTCGGGCCTCATCGACCGCGTGTGCGCATCGCTCGAGCAGGCCGGCATCGAGTACGTGAAGCTCGGCGGCGTGCGCCCCAACCCCGAGATCGGCCTGGTGCGCGAGGGCGTTGCGCTGTGCAAGGAAAACGGCGTTGATTGGGTGCTTGCCGTGGGCGGCGGCTCGGTGGTTGACTCCTCGAAGGCCATTGCCAACGGCGCGTGCATCGACTACGACGTGTGGGAGCTTATCACCAAGAAGCATCTGAACACCAAGGTGCTGCCCATTGCCGTGGTGCTCACCATCCCGGCAGCCGGCAGCGAGGCTTCGAAGAACACCGTCATCAGCAACGACGAGCTGGGCATGAAGACCGGCTACGCGAGCAACTACCAGCGCCCGAAGCTGGCGTTCATGAATCCCGAGCTTACGTTCACGCTGCCGCCGTTCCAGACGGCCGCCGGCATCACCGACATGTTCTGCCATCTGCTCGAGCGCTTCTTCGACGACGTGGGGGCAGTGCCCGTTACCGACGGCATGAACCTGTCCGTCATGCGCACCATCCGCGCCGAGGCCCCGCGCGTGCTTGCCGAGCCCGAGAACTACGATGCCCGCGCGAACATCATGTGGGCGGGCATGCTGTGCCATCAGGGGCTTTTGGGTATGGGCCGTCACGAGGATTGGGCAACGCACGGCCTTGAGCACGAGCTGTCCGCCTATGACACCACCGTCACGCACGGCGCTGGCCTGGCCTGCCTGTTCCCGGCATGGATGGAGTACGTCTACGACGCCAACCCGGCGCGCTTCGCACAGTACGGCTACGAGGTGTTCGGTCTGGCGCCCACGGGCGACGTGGAATCCGACGCGCTGTCGGCCATCGACGAGACGCGCATGTTCTTCGCCAGCCTTGGCATGCCCATCAGCCTGGGCGAGCTTGGCTTGGACGAGGACAACATCGAGGACGCCATCGCCGAGATGATCCCCACCCTGCGTGAGAACAAGGGCGAGCCGTTCGGCAGCTTCAAGAAGCTGACCATGGAGGACGCCGCCGAGATCTACCGCTTGGCGCTGTAAGGAAAAAACGTCCGCCTGTCGATCTCCGGCAGGCGGACGATTGCGAATAGGGAAGGGCCCTGCGGTCCCTGTTCGCTTCTCAAACCGCATGGCGTGGCCGGAAGGCCGGCGCCGTGGTTGGAAGCGAATTCGGGAAGCCGCAGGGCCCTTTGCGGTTTTCGGCGGGTTTTGCGGGGGCTGAAGCGGGAATTGAGGCCGTTGCCCTAGCTTTCGCGTCGGCGTGACGGGAGAGCGCCGCGAAGCTAGTGCGTCGGGAAGACGCCTACACGAAGCAGCTGGCGATAATCACGATTGCGGTGGTGAGCAGGCCCGATACGGCGATGCTGACGCCGGACATGGCGCCTTCCAGTTCGCCCATCTCAAGGGCTTTCGTGGTGCCCACCGCATGGCTGCACGTGCCGATGGCAACGCCCTTGGCGATGCGGTTGTTCACGCGGAAGATCTTCGACATGAGCGGCGCGAAGATGGCACCGAGGATGCCGGTGATGATGACGGCCGCCACGGTGATGGACGTGATGCCGCCCAGCTGTTCCGACACGGCGATGGCGATGGGGGTGGTCACGGATTTGGGGATAAACGACGTGGCCATCTCGTCGCCCAGACCGAGCAGCTCGCACAGCGTGTATGCGCTGATCATCGACACGATCGACCCTACCAGGCAGCCGCAGAAGATGGGGATGAAGTGCTGCTTGAGGATCTGCCGCTGGCGGTACACCGAGTACGCCAGTGCGACCGTTGCTGGCCCAAGCAAAAACGAGATGAGTTGCACGCTCGACTCGAAGGAATCCAGCGGGATGTGGAAGATGCACAGGAAGGCGATGATGAACGCCACCGTCACCAGCAGCGGGTTGAGCAGCGGGGAGCGCACCTTCTTGTACAGCGCCACGGCCAGCTTGAAGACGATGAAAGAGACGACGGTGCCTGCCGCCAGGGTTGCGATAAGGTTCAGCATGGGTTAGGCCTCCTTGCCGGCGACGGGGGAGACGATGCCGGCTCCCGGCGTATGTGGATGGTGTTTGCCGGTGTCTTCGCCATGCGTATTGCCGGAATCGGCGTTTTTGACCTGGGCCTTCGCCGCATTCTCTGCTTCAACGGCGGGGGCCAGCGCGGTGTCCTTGCCCATCTTCGCCATGATCCAGGACACGAACAGCACCGTGTAGGATGTGGCCAGGAACACGAGAACGGTGGTGGCGATGCAGACGAACGCAAACTTCGCCGCCGCTGCCTGCAGCATGGAGAAGCAGCCCATGATGGCAACGCCGGCGGGGATGAAGAACACGGACATGTTGTCGATGAGGTAGTCGCACGCCTCGCTGATGTACTTCGTCTTCAGGATGTGCGTACCCAGCAGCACAAGCAGCAGCACCATGCCCAAGATGTTGCCGGGAAGCGTGATGGGCAGTACGGAGGCAAGCGCGCAGCCGGCGGCGTATACGCCCATGATCAGGCATAACTGGGCCAGCAGCAGCAATCCGTGCCTGACGGAGCGCTGCAGGCGCTGCTTGGGGGTGTCGGCGCCCTTGAACATCTCGTCGTGCGTTTCCCTCGGATCGCCTTTGACTGAAGCGACGAATTCCTTGAAGTGCGCCCAGATTTTGCGCGCACAACACTTGACGCTTGCGGCGTCGTTATTCGATTTCATGATGTGTGGAACAACCCCTTGCCTGATTTTGGGAATGGATACCGTTTGTCTCGGATTTCATACTAGGACGCTTCCCCGGCATTTCAAAAATTTGCCGGGGAATCCACGCGACCGGCATAAGCCGTGCAGCGGAACCTCACAAAACCCGGGCATGCGAAAGGGGCGATGGGAATCGGTTCCCATCGCCCCCTTGCGATAAGTTGGCAGATCGGTTGTCTGGCTTTCGGCTGGCTAGCCGGCGGCCTGCTTGGCCGGTTGCCGGATGCTCGACCGTCAGGCCGGCGGCGCTAGCGCTTCCGGGCCTTCCATGCCAGCGCGGCCGCGGCTATGACGAGTGCCGCCACCGTTGCCACCAGGCCGATGGCGGGCGCCTTGTACCCGACCAGCATCACGGCCGTGCCGAATAGCGCCATGACCAGGCACAGGATGCTCAGCCATTTCATGTAGCCCCGCGCGTCCATTTAGTAGTTCACATCCTTGTCGTCCAGGCGTCCGCGGAAGACGCGGTACGCGATCACGTGGTACACCAGCACCAGCGGCACGCCCACGCAGGCGATGCCGGTCATCCACGCCAGCGAGATGTCGGAGGATGCCGCGCTCATCAGCGTGATGGATGCGCCCGCGCTGCCGGGAGCTGCCACCACCAGGTTGGGGAACAGCGTGACCGCGGCAAGCGCCACCAGGCACACGGCGGCGGCAGACTGCAGGAGGAACGCCACTAGGTCGTTGCCCTTGCGGCCGAGCGCGATCGACGCCACCACGCACGCAAGGAATACCAGGGCGATGACCACGCCGGCGGCGAGCATGCCCGGCGCGAACGCGGACTTCACCACCGCGAACATCAGGACCGTGGCAACGGCGAACAGCACCAGGGCCGCGACCTGGCAGGGCACGCGCAGCTTCGCGGCGCGCTTATGCACGGCGGAGCCGGCAGGAGCCTTCAGCGCCACCCATGCGGCGCCCGCCGAGAGGCACATGGCCAGGCCGAGCAGGCCGGCGACCAGGGTAAACGGCGACAGCAGGCCCAGAAGCGGCACGCCTGCGTAATCGCCATTGGCGGCCATGGGGATGCCTGCGATCACGTTGCCCAGCGCCACGCCCAGCAGCAGCGCCGGCAGGAACGAACCCACGGTGAAGCAGACGTCCCAGGCGCGCGCCCATTGCGGGTCGTGGGCACGGAACTCAAGCGACACCGCGCGGACGATCAGGCCGAACAGCACCAGCATGACGGCCAGGTAGAAGCCCGAGAACGTGGTGGCGTACGCCGCGGGGAACGCCGCGAACAGCGCGCCGCCGGCGGTGAGCAGCCACACTTCGTTGCCGTCCCACACCGGGCCGATGCTGCGGCGCACGAGCGCCCGCTCGCGCTCGTCTTTCGCCAGCGCGCGGTACAGGACGCCCACGCCCAGGTCGAACCCGTCGAGCACGAAGTACCCGGCGATCAGCACGAAGATCAGAAAGAACCAAAGGACTGCAAGCGCGCTCATGGCTATTCCCCTTCCTTGACGGCGGCGGTCGCATCATCGGCGGAGCCGGCCGCGGGGGCGGCATCGCCGACGGGGCCGCGCTCGATGAAGCGCGAGATCACGCGCGCCCATCCGATGAACAGGAACACGTACACGGCTGCGAACAGGGCCAAGGTCAACAGCAGCTCAGGTGCGGAAACCGACTGCGAGATGGCGTTGTTCGTCAGCAGGCTCACGCCGTCGGGACCGGACGTGGAAGGGTAGACAACCCAGGGCTGGCGTCCCACTTCGGCGGTGATCCAGCCAACCTGGATGGCGATGAACGGGAACAGGGGGCTGACCAGCAGCAGCTTCTGCAGCCAGCGCATGGAGCGGATACGGCCGCCGCGCAGGCTGAACACCACGGCCAGAATCGCCGTGATCATGATCAGTCCGTACATGGCCACCATAAGGTGGTAGGACTGGAACACCAGGTTCACGGGCAGATCGGCCACGTCCATGTCGCCGTACTTCTCGGTCTGCGCCAGCGAGTTCAGACCCTGGTACTGGGCGTCCCACGTGCCCGTTGCAAGGAAGCTGGTGCCGCCGGGGATGGAGAACGGGGTGATGACCTGCTGGTTCTCTTCGTCAACCCAGCCGAACGCGTACAGCGGGGGCACTTCGTCATCGTACATGCCCTCCATCATGGCAAGCTTGGTGGGCTGCTCCTGCGACACTTCCACAGCAGAGGAGTGCGCGGTGACGATCAGAGCGCACGAGGCCACGATGCCCACGACGGCGCCCACGCGGATGGTCTTCATGGCGAAGTCGGCGTGCTTGCCGCGCAGCAGGTACCATGCGCCCACGGCCAGGGAGGCGAACGCGCCCAGGATCAGCAGCGCCACCACCACGTGGGTGTAGCGCGGCAGCGTGGACGGGTTGAACGCCGCGGCCAGGAAGTCGGTGATGACGGCCTTCGAGCCGTCGGCGGCCAGTTCGGCGCCGGCGGGCGTCTGCATCCACGAGTTCGCGATGAGGATCCACAGCGCGCTCAGGCACGAACCGGCCCACACCAGCCACGCGGACACGGTGTAGAACAGGCTGGAAACCTTGTTGCGTCCGAACAGCAGCACGCCCAGGAACACCGATTCCAGGAAGAACGCGAACAGGGCCTCGGCGGCAAGCGGCGCGCCGAAGATGTCGCCCACGAAGCGCGAGTAGTCGGCCCAGTTCGTGCCGAACGAGAACTCCATGGTGATGCCCGTGGCCACGCCGATGGCGAAGGTGGCGGTGAAGATGCGCACCCAGAAACGCATGGCGTTGCCGTCGGCCTCGCTGCGGCTTCGATGGTACTTGGTGGCGAAGATGGCCAAGATCAGGCCCAGGCCGATGGATAACGGGACGAAGATGAAATGGTACGCCACGGTCAGTGCGAACTGGATTCGCGAGAGCAGCGCGACGTCGGATAGCATATCCATGAGAACCCCCTCCTATGTTCATATGCTACTAAACTAGTCACATAATACGTCGCGAAACGAGAAAATGGAAGTCTTAATGAGATTTTGTCTCGGTTAATTTTGCCCGGTTGTTTCTTTGCCTAGTTGTCCGCGACGACGGAGTTCATGATGGCGGACACGATGCTGATGACGATGGACGCGAAAAACGCGCTGCCGAAGCTGGAGATGTAGAACCCCACGTTGAACATGCCGTTGCTCAGCCAGGCGGCCAGGTACAGCATGGCGGTGTTCACCACCAGATAGAAGATGCCGAACGTCAGGCACGTGATGGGCAGGCTGAGCAGCTGCAACAGCGGTTTGATGCTCATGTCGATGAGCGATAGCGCCAGGCCGGTGATGGCCACGGCGATCCAGCTTTCGGTGGTGCCCAGCACGGCGATGCCCGGGACCAGCCACACGGCGGCCCCTACGGCGACGGCGGTGACCAGCCAACGGATGATGAATTGCATGGCGTCTCCTTTCGGTGCGGCGGGGCGGAAGCCAAGGTGGTTCCGCCCCGATTATAGCCCCGCGTTATGCGCAGCGCGTGTGGGGCGCCGCCGCGGCATTGCCGCGTGGCGTTGCGGCACCTCTGCCGCTAGCGATCGTCGTCGCGCTGCAGCTCGTCGAGGGCCTTCGCCAGGTCGGCGATTTTGAACGGCTTGCCCACGTGGGCGTTCATGCCCGAATCCAGCGCCTTCTTCACGTCGTCGGCGTAGGCGTTGGCGGTCAGCGCCACGATGGGCGTGGTCTGCGCGTCGGGGCGCGGCAGCTTGCGGATGGCACGCGTTGCCTCGTAGCCGTCCATCACGGGCATCATGGCGTCCATGAGTACGGCATCGAAGCGCTGCGGCTCGCTTTTTGCGAACAGCTCCACGGCCTCCTTGCCGTTTTGCGCCTGCTCGAGGGTTGCCCCGCGCTCGGTGAGCATCTCGGCCAGGATGATGCGGTTGATCTGGTTGTCCTCGGCAACCAGGTAGCGCCGGCCCTTGAACACCTCGGTGTAGGAGGGACGCTTCTCGTCCGCATCGCCCTTCGTGCGGCCGCGCTCGGCATCCTTGCCTGCTCGCTTGCCCTTGCCGGGTTCGTTCTCTGCGGCTTTGCATGGGCACGGCTTCGCACCTTCGCCCTCGCCCAGCTTGAACTTCAGCTTCACGGTGAACGTGGTGCCGTGGCCTTCCTTGCTCTCCACGTCGATGGTGCCGCCCATGGCGTCTACCAGGGCTTTCGTGATGGTCATGCCCAGGCCGGTGCCCTGGATGCCCTGCATCTGCCTGCCTTCGGCGCGCTCGAACGGGGCGAAGACGTGGTCGATGAACTCGGGCGGCATGCCCATGCCGTTGTCGCGCACGATGAAGCTCAGGCGCACGAAATGCGGGCTGGTCTGCTCGTGCTCCTCCACGTGCAGGGCCACCATGCCGCCGTCGGGCGTGTACTTCACCGCGTTCGACAGCAGGTTCAGAAGGATCTGGCGCACGCGCAGCTGGTCGGCGGCGAAGCTGCGATGCTGCACGTTCACCGCGTCGAGCGTGAGCAGCTGCCCTTTCGCGGCGGTTTGCGGCCGCATGATGGCATCTACGTCGCGCAGCAGCGTGTCAAGGTCGCAGCATTCCTCCTGCAGCTCGATGGCGCCGCTTTCGATCTTGGACATGTCGAGCACGTCGTTGATCAGGCTGAGCAGGTGTTGTGACGAGGTCTGGATGGTGGCAAGGCATTCGTCGGTCTTGTCCCAGTCGCCGGCGTTGTCGCGCGCTATCTGCGTCATGCCCATGATGGCGTTGATGGGGGTGCGGATGTCGTGGGACATCTTCGCCAAGAACGTGCTCTTCGACTGGTTCGATTGCTTGGCTATGGCGAGCGCCTGCTGCAGGCGTTCGCGGCTTTCCGTTTCCTTCGTGCGGTCGAACAGCACGTACACCAGCTTCTCCGTGTCGCCCACCTTCGCGCGGAACAGCGTCTCGTGATACCAGCGCAGCTCGCCGGTCTCCTGGTGCCGGCGCGTGCTGTCGCCATCGCGGTGGTCGTTGCTGGGAAGCGAATGCATGTTGGTCTCGAGCAGGCTTACCGATCCCGGCTCCAGCGAGCGGTCGATGTTGCGTACGTCCTTGGCGATGTCGGCGGCGGGGATGCCCA
Source organism: uncultured Coriobacteriaceae bacterium (assembly GCA_900550055.1). Lineage (GTDB taxonomy): Bacteria > Actinomycetota > Coriobacteriia > Coriobacteriales > Eggerthellaceae > Senegalimassilia. Next base: position 143,921 of record URQU01000001.1, read on the forward strand.
GGATGCGCATCGTGTTCGGGCTGACGTAGTCGACCGAGCCGCCATCGGGGCTGAACATGATGAAGATGTTGTCGGTGCTGCCCGACAGCGCGCTGAACAGCTGCTCGCGGTATTTCACCTCCCGGACCTGCTGGTCGAGCACGCGGCGCCCGTGCTGCACCAGGATGATCACCACCAGCGCGGCAAGCGCGAACAGCACCACCGACACGGTTGCGATGGTGAGCAGCTGCACCTCCGACATGCTGGCGTTGACCACGTTGCTCGGGACCACGCCCACCATCACCCAGTCCTGGAACCCCACGGGCATGTAGGTGAGGTAGTACTGGTTGGTGGCGGTGGAGAACTGCGTGGTGCCGCTTTGACCTGCATCGATGTCGGATCGAATGGAATCTATGCCGCTGTCTGCGCCGAACGAGGCTATCTGGCCGAGCCAGTCGAGCAGGTTCGACGACTGCGAGTACTGGTCGGTGGCGGAGAACAGCAGGTTGCCGGCCGGCGTGATGACGAAGCAGCTGGATTGCCCGTCGAAGGCGTTCACGTCAAGGGCCGCTTCCATGTCGTGGTTGTTGTAGCTTATGGCGATGGCCGAGTATTCGAACCCGTCGAACGAGGCGGGCGCCACGGGCGTGGCGAACACCGTCAGCCCCGTGCCGCTGGTGGGGACGGTATCCGCCACGATGCTGCTCCCGCCGTTCAGCTGATCGAGCTGTTGGCCTAGGTTCAGGGTGCCGCGCTCGCCGTCGGGGGTGGCGTAGGCGCCCTGCGAGTTGATGAAATAGAAGTCGGTGAAGCCCCATTTCGCCTGTTCGCCGTCGATGAACTCGCGCGCCTGCTCGGCGTCGTCGCCGGAAACGGAGCCGTCGGGCGAGTGGGCGGCGGAGTCTTCGAACATGGTGTTCCATGTGCTCAGGTGGTTCCAGTTGTCGGATACCAGCATGGAGAACGTGTTGTTGACCTGGGAATAGATCTCCTTCAGGTGGTCGGCGCTCTCGTCGTGCACCTTCTCTTGGATGAAATGGACGTACAAGCCGCACACGCAGGCAAGCGTCACGATGACGATGCCGATGGCGGCGGCGAGGGATCGTCGCTTCATGGGACCTCGTTTCGGGCAAGCGCGGGCGATGCCCGCGCGGGACGTATGGGTGGGTTTCGGCGGCCGGCGCCGGCGTATGCGCGCCGGGCCCGTCGCGCATACGAGCCTGGCGCGCATACGTTGGGCGAGCCGTCGTCCGCACCATCATATGCGCTCCGGATGCGGCGTGCGGCGGCGCAGTCGAACGTGTGCCGAACCGTGCCGCGTCCGTTGCCGGCCCGTTACGGGGAGGCGTGGATTCTGCCTTGAGGTTGTCGGCGGTGCAGCCCAGCCAGCCGCGCATGTGCGTATACTAGGTAGTTACGGTTTTATGCAAGCGGACAAGGGGAGCTCATGAAGGAAAACGGCCAGAAGCGCGCAGGCGGGCAGGGCGGGAAGCGCCCGCGGCAGGCGGCACGGCCCCAGGCCGGTCCTCGGCGTCAGCAGGAGCGCAGGCAGGAGGGCAACGTGGCGGCAAGCGGTTTGCCGCAGTGCCCGGTTGCGCGCCAGTGCGGCGCCTGCCAGCACGTCAACCAGCCTTATGACCAGCAGCTTGCGGCGAAAGACGAGCGCGTGGCCCAGTTGTTTTCCCAGGTGGCAGGCCCTGAGGCGCTGCGTTCCATCCTGGGCATGCGGGACCCGTACGCCTATCGCAACAAGGTGATGTCCCCGTTCGCCCCCGGCGCGCCGCGCAAGGCCGCGCCCGGCAAGCGCGGCGGCGGCAAGCGCCCCAGCCGCCCTGCCTCCCCGCAGCGCGACATCCTGTGCGGCATGTACGCCGCCGGCACGCACCGCATCATCGACACGGGGGAGTGCCTGATCGAGAACGCCCAGGCCAAGCAGGTTATCCGTGCGGTGCGCAGCCTTATGTTGAAGTTCGGCATCCCGCCCTACGACGAGGATCGCGGCACCGGCTTCATGCGCCACGCCGTGGTGCGCGTGGGCCACACCACCGGCGAGGTGCTGGTCACGCTGGTCACCAACGGCCAGCAGTTCCCCGGCGCGAAGAGCTTCTGCCGCGAGCTGGTGCGTCGCTGCCCGTTCATCACCACGGTGGTGCAGAACATCAACGAGCGTCAGACCAACGTGGTGCTCGGGCAGCGCGAGCAGGTGCTCTACGGCCCCGGCTTCATCCTGGACAAGCTGTGCGGGCTGAGCTTCCGCATCTCGTCGCAGTCGTTCTACCAGGTGAACAGCGTGCAGACCGAGGTGCTGTACCGCCAGGCCATCGAACTGGCGGGCTTCACCGGCGCCGAGCACGCCATCGACGCGTACTGCGGCACGGGCACCATCGGCCTGGTGGCGGCCTCCATGGGCGCGGCGCAGGTCACGGGCGTGGACTGCGTGGAATCCTCCATCCGCGATGCGCGGCAGAACGCGCGCCACAACGGCGTGGACAACGCGCGCTTCGCGGTGGCCGACGCCGGCGCGTTCATGCGCGACATGGCGGCGCAGGCCGCGGCGGCAGGGCGCGCGGGCACCGACGAGGAGGGCCGACCGCTCGTGTTGCTCATGGACCCGCCGCGCGCCGGCTCCACCGAGGAGTTTTTGCGCGCAGCGGTGCAGCTGGCGCCCGAGCGCATCGCCTACATCTCATGCAACCCGGAAACGCAGGTCCGTGACCTGGGCTTTCTCAAGCAGTTCGGCTACGGCGTGCGAACGGTGCAGCCCGTGGACATGTTCCCGCACACCGACCACATCGAAACCATCGCGCTCATCGAGCGCATGTAGCGGCAACCATATATATAGGTAGGGAAGGAAATGGCAGAGCAACAGCGAACGGGGAACGAGCACGCCGCGGCAAGCGGTGCCGGGCTCGGCGCCGATGCGGCCGCGCGTCCCAAGGACGTGCTCGCGGCGGCGCGCCTCTGCATCGAGCAGCGCGGGCTGGCGAACGCCGAGACGCCCGTGCTGCTCATGGTGTCGGGCGGCTCGGACTCCACGGCGCTGGCGTACATCGCGCGGCAACTGGCCGATGAAGGGGCCATCGGGCCCATCGCCATGCTGCACGTGAACCATCGGCTGCGCCCCGGCGCCGCCGATGAGGACGAGGCGTTCACGGCGCAGTTGGCGGAGTTGCTCGGGATCCCCCTGTTCAGCTGCCAGATCGATGTCGCCGGCCAGGCGCAGCGCGAGGGCGGCAACGTGGAGGCCGTCGCCCGCCGCGAGCGCTACCTTGCCGCCAACGAGGCGCTCGCAAGCCTGTGCCGCCACGCCGCCGCGCCTCTGTCCGAGGGCCGCATCTTCACCGCCCACACCGCCGACGATCGCGTGGAGAACTTCTACATGCGCTCCATGGTGGGCACCGGGCCGGGCGGCTTCCGCGCCATGAAGTACGCCAACGGCCCCGTCGTCCGCCCGCTGCTCGACGTCGGCCGCCAGGACCTGCGCGGCTACGTGCAGCAGCGCGAGCGCGAGGGCCTGCCGTGCGCATGCGATGCCGAGGGCTGCCTGTGGCGAGAGGACGCCACTAACGCGCACACCGACCGGTTCCGCGCCTACGTGCGCCACGAGGTCATCCCGCACGTGAAGGAGCGCAGCCCGCAGCTGCTCGAGGTGCTCGGGCGCACCATGAACCTGATCGCCGACGAGGACGACATGCTTGAGGAAATGGCATCCGACCTGGTAAAACGCCATATGGCATGGACCGAGGCGCTGCCCGACCGACCGCCGGCGTACGAGGAGGGCGGTGTGCTCGCCCCCGAGCTGGGCACCCAACCCGTGCCGTTGCAACGTCGTGCGGCCGTGCAGGTGCTGCAGGCCATGCTGGGTCCCGATGCACGCGTCGAGACCGCGTCGGTCGATGCGGTGCTGGCGGCATGGGACGAGCCCGGCACCCCGCAGGCCGCCCCGCACAGCGGGTATGTGGCCAACATCCAGGGAAACCTGGCAATCAGCGCGAACAAGCGCGGCGTGAGGCTCGAGCCCATGGCCGCATTCAGAGCAAGGAGAAGGAAATGAGCGAACAGCCCATGCCGCAAGACGCGGCGCAGGAGAACGAGCAGGCCGCAGCCGAGCAGGCGCAGCCCTCTGAGCAGCCGATGACCGTCGATGTGATCCTTGCCAGCGGCAGCCCGCGCCGCAAGGAGCTTCTGGAGCGCGAGGGCGTGAGCTTCACCATCCGCGTGTCCGAGGTTGACGAGTCGCTGGAGCCCGACCTTGAGGCCAACCCGCCCGAGGCTGTGAAGAAGCTGGCCGAGCGCAAGGCCGGCGCCGTGGTGCAGGAGGTGCTCGGCGAGGGCTATACGGGCATGGCGGCCATCATCGGCGCCGACACCATGGTGGTGTGCGACGGCGAGATCTTCGGCAAGCCCGTCAGCATATCCGACGCCAAGCGCATGCTGCGCCGTCTGCAGGGCAACACGCACGAGGTGCTCACCGGCGTGTCGGTGTGGCTGGTGTCCGCGCCCAACGCCGAGGACGTGTCGCTTGGCTTCCGCACGTTCGTGGACCGCGCGGCCGTCACGTTCCATCCGCAGACCGACGAGCAGCTGGCAGAGTACCTGAAGTGCGGCGAATCGTTCGACAAGGCGGGCGCATATGCCGCCCAAGGCAACGGTGCCAAGCTCATCAAGCATATCGAGGGCGACCTTGATACCGTCATCGGCCTTCCGGTGACGCGCCTGCTCAAGGAGTTTCCCGATCTGAAGTAACCGATCTCGCCGTTTCGCTGGCGGCGGGCTATCGGCATCCCGGGGCGCTGCGGCGCTGCGGGATGCGTTTAGGGCGTGCCGACGCCTTGGCGGCCCGCTTGCCCCGACGGCAGGCGTGCGCAGCGTGCCGTCTCCAGCGGTTTCGGTCGGCTCGCGGTCGTTCATATTTATGTGGCGTTACGGTATTGTCATGTGCCCGCTCGGGGCGAATGGTACACTTGTGCTCGTTCATATAAGGGCGTCTAGGACGCTCTTCAGGCGAAATGCATCGAAGAGGTAATCATCGTGCACGAAGACATCGATCGAATCCTGTTCACCGAGGATGAAATCAAACAGCGCGTCGCCGAGATCGGCGCGGGCATCACGCAGGACTACAAGGACGACCCCGACGGCGTCATCCTCATCTCGGTCCTGCGCGGCGCGGCCATCTTCATGGCCGACCTGGCGCGTCAGATCAAGCTGCCGTGCGAAATGGACTACATGGCCGTCTCGTCCTACGGTAACGGCGTGAAAAGCTCCGGCGTGGTCCGCATCCTGAAGGACCTGTCCTCCCAGATCGAGGGCCGCAACGTGGTCATCGCCGAGGACGTCCTGGACTCCGGCCTCACGCTCACCTACCTGCTGAAAACGCTGAAGGCGCGCAACCCGAAGTCCATCGAGGTCGCCACGCTGCTGCGCAAGAAAACCCGCGCGCAGGCCAAGATCGACTGCGCGTACGTGGGCTTCGAGTGCCCGGACGAGTTCATCGTGGGCTACGGCCTGGACTACGCCGAGCGCTACCGCAACCTGCCGTACATCGGCGTCCTGAAGCCCGAGCTCTACAACTAGGAAAGCAAGGCCTATGCCGCAAAACAACAAACCCCAGATCCAGCAGCCCAATCCCCGGACAACCATCATCTCGGTTGTCCTTTTCCTGCTGGTGGCCTTCTTCGTGGGCCAGCAGTTCATGAGCATGTCGGAAGCTTCGCAGGGCACCACCGATAAGCTGGTGGCATCCGAGTTCCTGCAGGCGGTCGACCAGAACCGCGTCACGGAGGTCACGTACAGCGCCGGAGACTACAGCGTGTCCGGCACGTATTACCCCGCCGTCACCGCCGGCGATTCCGCCGCCGATGCGTTCAACAGCGCCATCGACGCCATGAACGCCGGCATGGCAACGCTGAAGGACCCGTACACGGGCAAGTCTCTCTCGGGCGTGAGCACGCAAGACATCGAGTCCCAAACGCTCGGCCAGGAGCACAAGTTCACGTGCACGTGGGCCGGCAGCTCGCTGTCCGAGCTGATGGCCCAGCACCCCGAGATCAAGTACGAGGTGAAAACCCCCAGCCCGTGGGGCGATATCCTCACTACGCTTCTGCCCATCATCCTTATCGGCGCCATGCTGTTCTTCCTGTTCAACCAAATGGCGAAGGCGAACAACTCGCAGATGAACTTCGGCAAGGCGAAGGCCAAGCAGAGCATCGAGGAGCGCCCTGATGTGCGTTTCGCCGATGTCGCCGGCGTCGACGAGGCCGTCGAGGAGATGCAGGAGATCAAGGACTTCCTGGCCAACCCCGCCAAGTATCAGTCCATGGGCGCGAAGATCCCGCGCGGCTGCCTGCTGGTGGGCCCTCCGGGCACCGGTAAAACGCTGCTGGCCCGTGCCGTGGCCGGCGACGCCGGCGTGCCGTTCTTCAGCATCTCAGGCTCCGACTTCGTCGAGATGTTCGTGGGCGTGGGCGCCTCCCGCGTGCGCGACCTGTTCAAGCAGGCCAAAGAGGCAAGCCCCTCCATCGTCTTCATCGACGAGATCGACGCCGTCGGCCGCCAGCGCGGCACCGGCCTGGGCGGCGGTCACGACGAGCGCGAGCAGACGCTCAACCAGCTGCTCGTGGAGATGGACGGCTTCGAGGCCAACGATTCCGTGGTGCTCATCGCCGCCACGAACCGCGCCGACGTGCTCGACCCCGCGTTGCTGCGCCCCGGCCGCTTCGACCGCCAGATCGTGGTGGACGTGCCCGACGTGAAGGGCCGCGAGCGCATCCTGACCGTGCATGCGAAGAACAAGCCGCTCGGCAGCGACGTCGACCTGCCCTCCGTGGCCAAGCTCACCCCGGGCTTCTCCGGCGCCGACCTGGCCAACCTGCTCAACGAGGCAGCGCTTCTGACCGCGCGCCGCAACAAGAAGATCATCACGCAGCAAGAGGTCAGCGAGTCCATGGAGCGCGTCATCGCCGGTCCCGAGCGCAAGGGCCGCGTGATGGACGACCAGACCAAGCACACCATCGCCTACCACGAAAGCGGTCATGCCCTGGTGGGCCACCTGCTGCCGAAGGCCGACCCGGTGCATAAGATCAGCATCATCAGCCGCGGCCGCGCGCTGGGCTACACCCTGTCCATCCCCAAGGAGGACAAGGTCCTCAACACGGTGGGCGAGATGCGCGACGAGCTGGCGGTGTTCATGGGCGGCCGCGTCGCCGAGGAGATCTTCTGCGACGATGTGACCACCGGCGCCAGCAACGACCTGGAGCGCGCCACCAAGATGGCCCGTGCCATGGTCACGCAGTACGGCATGTCCGCCGAGCTGGGCACGCAGGTGTTCGGCCAGCCTAACCACGAGGTGTTCCTGGGCCGCGATATGGGCAACACGCAGGACTACTCCGAGGAGACGGCCCGCCGCATCGACGACGAGGTCGCGCGCATCATGAAGGAGGCGCACGACCGCGCCTACGAGATCCTCAGCACGCATCGCGAGCAGATGGACCTCATGGCAAGCGTGCTGATCGAGCGCGAGACCGTCGAGGGCGAGGCTTGCAAGGCGCTGCTCGACAACAACTGGAGCGACTATCTCCAGCGCGAGGGCGATATCATCGCCGCGAAGGAGGCCGAGGAGGCGGCGGCGCGTGCTCGCGACGAGCAGCTTGCCGACCCGAACTGGAACGGCCAGCAGGCCGGCCAGGTGCCGCCTGCGCAACTGGCCGGCGCTCAGCCGCCGGTTCCCCCCACGGGCGGTCAGCAGCCCCCGTATCCGCCGGCAGAGTAAGCCGGCGTGGTGCCGCGCCGCACCTTCGCGGTGGGCGGCGGCGGGGGCGCTTGTGCACGGTGCATCGGGTCTTTAGCCCCGGTGCGGCGGGCGCGATGTGAAAACGTCAAGGTACAGCAAGAAGGCGGGCCGTCAGGCTCGCCTTCTTTTGAAAGAAAGGCATTCAGCATGATGTGGAAATGCGGCTCGTTCGAGTTCGATACGCGCAAGCCGGTGATCATGGGCATCCTCAACGTCACGCCCGACAGCTTCAGCGACGGCGGCACGCACAACACGCCCGAGGCGGCGCTGGCATGGGCGCAGCAGATGCTCGACGAGGGCGCGCACATGATCGACGTGGGCGGCGAGTCCATGCGCCCCGGGTCGGCCGAGGTGAGCGTCGAGGAGGAGGCGGCTCGCGTGCTTCCCGTGGTGCGCGCCCTTGCCGAGCAGGGCGTTTGCGTGAGCATCGACACCCGTCACGCCGCCGTGGCGAAGGCGTGCGTGGAAGCCGGCGCCGCCATCATCAACGACGTCTCGGGCTTTCGTGATCCGGCTATGGTGCAGGTCGCCGCGCAAAGCGATTGCGGTGTGGTGGTCATGCACATGAAGGGCGAACCGGGCACCATGCAGCAGAATCCGCAGTACGACGACGTGGTAGCCGAGGTGCGCGATTACCTGCGCGACCAGGCGGCCATGCTCGAGGCCGCCGGCGTGTCGCCCGAGCGCATCTGCATCGATCCGGGCCCGGGCTTCGGCAAGACGGCGTCGCAGACCCTTGAGCTCGTGCGCAACTTCCAGGAGCTTGCGCGACTGGGCTATCCGGTCATGGTGGCCGTGTCCCGCAAAAGCTACCTGGGTTTCGCCTATGGCATCGACGACCCGGTCGAGCGCGATCATGTGAGCGCGACCGAGGCGCTCATGGCGTGCGAGCTGGGCGCCGGCGTTGTGCGTGCGCACAACGTGGCCGAAACGGTGAAGGCGCTGTCCGACATGCGTCCGTATGCGTTCCTGGGCCTGGGCTGCAACGTGCCGCTGGTGGCCGAGCCCGGCGAGGAGCTTGAGGGCAAGATCGCCATGCTCAACCAGGCCATCACCGAGCTGTGCAGCCTTCCCGATTCACAGATCATCGATATTTCCAGCTTCTACGAAAGCGCGCCTGCGTACTACGAGGACCAGGACACGTTCGTCAACGCCGTGGTGCTGCTGCGCACGGGCATCGCGCCGAAGGAGCTGCTGGGATACCTGCACGCCATCGAGAACAGCCTTGGCCGCGTCCGCGAGATCGAGAACGGCCCGCGCACGTGCGACCTGGATATCCTGGACTACCAGCTCTACGTCACGGACAACGACGTGCTCACGTTGCCGCATCCGCGCATCCTCGAGCGCGACTTCGTGCTGAAGCCGCTGCTGGAGCTGCGCCCGAACCACGTGCTGGCCGACGACGTGCGCGTCGCGCAGGCGGCCAAGCCGGAATCGGAGCGTTACGGGAAGGCCGAGCGCATCAGCCGTTAAGCCGGGGAAAACGGCGGCTTGCGGATGGTCGGATGGGTTCCGGGGCGCAGGTTCTGATTTCGGACTTGCGTTGGGTTTGCAGGGTCCGGGGCCGATCTGTCGGCTTGGGCGTTGGGCGGTTGTCTTGTGATGCCGGCTGTTGTGCCATTGCGGCTTTCCGCGGCCTTGCGATGGCTTTACGCCGTGCCGCCGCATAAGGGGAGAAAGGTGCCGGGATGCAGTTTCGCGTGGAATCGTTTGAGACCGTAACGTCTACGAACGACCTGATCAAGCGTGCTATCGAGGAAGGCCAGCCCGAGGGGTTGGCCGTGCGCGGCTTGCGGCAGACCGCCGGTTACGGCAGGCAGGGCCGCGCATGGGAAAGCCCTATCGGCGGCATGTACCAATCGTTCTTGCTGCGTCCCGACGTTTCGCCAGCCCAGTTGCCTACGCTCAGCTTGCTGGTCGGCCTTGCCGTCCGTCGCGCGGTTGCGGGCCTTGTTCCCGAGCTTGAGGACCGCGTGCAGGTGAAGTGGCCGAACGATATCGTGGTGGCTGAAGCACTCGCTTCCCCGGATGAAGCCGCGTCCGCGGCGGGCGGGGGTTCCGCTTGCGGGGAGGGGTCTTCGCCCCTTTGCGACGCGGCCCCTGGTGGCGATTCCCAGCCTAGCCGTCCCTTCCATAAGCTCTGCGGCATCTCGACGGAGATGCATGCGCGGGCGCTGTGCGTGGGCGTGGGTGTCAACGTGGCCCGTCCGACGGACGCGTCCTCGGCGCCGGCGGGGAAGAATATCCCGGTGTACCTTGATGAGCTGGGATTTTGCGAAGGTCCCGTGGAAGACCGCATCCGCGCCGTGGCAGATGCGCTGTGCGAGCAGCTTGCGCTTGTGTACCCGCTGTGGTGCGAGCGGGGCTTCGGGCCCTTCCGGGCCGAGTTCGACGCTTGTTCCGCGTTGTCTGGCCGTTTCGTGCGCATGGAGGACCTTTCGGGCAACGTGTTGGCGGCGGGCACGGTGACGCGCGTGGCCTCGGACGGCAGGCTGGTGCTGCGCACCCCGGAGGGTGTGGAGGTGTTCGCCAGCTCGGGTGAGGCGCATATCCGCTAGCCGTCGCCCCGTCTTCCCTTCTCGATTCGATATGCATGAACGATGGAATCCCGGCATGGGACCCTTCCGTGTGCGCTGTCTGTAGGCGGCCGGTCATACAATAGAAAGCTGACGAAAATTTTAGGTAGTAAAAGGTTTCGAAAGGCAGCACGCAAGCATGACGCAAGAACTAGAAACGAAGGACGGATCCGTGGCGTCGGCCCATCCGGCGGATGCCCAGGGCAAGCCTGCCGTCTCCGGCCACCAGGGCAAGCCCAGACAGCACGACAAGGTGACGCGCATGGGCACGGAGTCCATCCCGCGCCTTATCACCGAGTTCGCCGTGCCTTCCATCTTGGGTATGCTGGTCAACGGCGCCTACAACGTTATCGACTCCATCTTCCTGGGCCAGGCCATGGGCGAGATCGGCTTGTCCACCGCCACGGTGGCAATGCCCATCATGACGGTGTTCATGGCCATCGCCATGCTGGTGGGCAACGGCGGCAATGCCCTTGCTGCGTTGCGCATGGGCGAGGGCAAGCCCGAGGAGGCCGAGCGCAGCCTGGGCAACACGGTCACGCTCTCCCTTATCGCCTCGGTGGTGGTTGCTATCGCCATGTTCGTCCCGGCTTGCATCAATGGGCTGCTCAGCGTGTCGGGCGCCACTCCCGAGGACTGGGATTACGCCATGCAGTTCATCCGCATCATCAGCCTGGGCTTCATCTTCCAGTGCATCGGCATGGGCGTGAACAACTTCATCCGCACCGCCGGCGCCCCTAACCGCGCGCTAGCCACCATGATCATCGGCGCCGTGGCGTGCACGGTGCTCAATGCGCTGTTCGTGCTGGTCATGGGCATGGGCGTCGTGGGCAGCGCGCTGGCCACCGTGTGCGGCCAGGCCATCTCGTGCGCCACGGTGCTGTGGTACTTCTGCCTGACGAAGGGCGTCCCCATGCGCCTGCGTCTGCACATGATGCCGCTGCACGGCGAGACGGTGCGCCTGATCTTGTCGCTGGGCCTGGCTAGCTTCGCCGTGCAGGCGGGCATGGCGGCGGTCAATTTCGTGCTGAACAACCTGCTGAACATGTACGGTGCGCAAAGCCCCATCGGCGCAGAGGGTGCGCTGGCGTCCATCGGCGTGGTGCAGCGCGTGGCCTCGTTCGTGGTGCTGCCGCTCATTGGCATGTCGATCGCCATCCAGCCGCTGCTCGGCTTCAACTACGGCGCGCATCTGTTCAAGCGCGTGAAGATGACGCTGGCCTGGGGCATCGCGGGCAATACGGTTATAGCCGTAGTGTTGTGGGCGCTCGTGCATCTGTTCCCCGTCCAGATCGTCGGCTTCTTCGGCATCACCGACCCGAACCTGCTGTCGTTCACGGTGTTCGCGCTGCAGGTGCAGCTGTTCCTCATCCCGTTCGTGGGCTTCCAAATCGTGGGCTCGAACTACTTCCAGGCAACGGGCCAGCCGGCGAAATCGGTGTTCTTGTCGCTTACGCGCCAGATCCTGTTCCTGATCCCGCTCTATATCGGCTTGCCCATGGTCATGCCCGTATGGTTCCCGGGCTACACGGGTCTGGATGCGCTGTACTTCGCATGCCCCGTGGCGGACTTCCTGGCCATCTTCACCACTGGCGTGTTCGTCCTGCTGGAGCTCAAGCGCTTGCACAAGCTGGAGAACGGCCAGCTGCAGGCCAAGTTCTAACGGCACGAAGGGCAATGCGTTTTAAGCACGGCGCCCTTCCTTTGTTGCTGGTGGCGCCGTACGCGTCCTCCCCGAGGGCGCCCGGCTTGAGCGTAGCACCCTCTTCTTGCCGTTGATGGCGCTCGCTTCGGTAAGCTCATTTGTTTCAGCCTTGCAACGTTTTTGCGCTGCAAGGCTTTTTTGCAGCCAAAACTGGTGAGGGAAATTGTGCGCGTGCTACAATTCCGTTGTGATTTGTAGGAAATAGGGTCGATGCGTTGGCGCAGCGATCGCCGCGATGGTGTCGCGGATGGGCCTTCTGGATGAACCGGAAGGACAAGGAAGGGGTAGTTGTGGAACAGGTTCAGAAGAAGACGGCCGCTGGGTCGCGCACGCGTTCGATCGCGTTCGTCGCATTGACGGTCGCCATCACGGCGGTGTCGGCGTGGGTGACAGTGCCCTTGGGCCCCGTGCCGTTCACGCTGCAGATCTTCGCCGTGGCGTTCATGGTGCTGGTGCTGCAGCCGAAGGAGGCCGTTGCGGCCATCACCGCGTACCTGGTGCTCGGCGCGGTGGGCGTGCCCGTGTTCAGCGGCATGCGCGGCGGCATCGGTGTTCTGGCCGGTGCGACCGGCGGCTTTCTGTGGGGCTATCTGCTGGGCGTGGGCTTGGCCGTGGCAGTGCGCTTCGGTTTGAAGGCCGTGCTGGCTCGCGATGGCCAGGCGAAGGGCTCCCGTGCGTTCGTTATCGACTTCCTGACCGGCTTGGTGTTCCTTGCCGTCGCCTATGTGTGCGGCTGGGCACAGCTCATGGCCGTGGCTTCCATGACTCCCGCCGCCGCCTTTGCGGCCGGCGTTGCGCCGTTCGTCCTGGTCGACCTGGCGAAGCTGGTCGCGGCGGTCATCTGCGCCCGCGCCGTCAACGCCGCCGTGGGACGTCGCGCATAAGCGACCCCGCATATCCCAAGCATAACGAAAAGGCCCGCATATGCGGGCCTTTTCGCGTTCTGGTATAGGGTGCGGGCGTAAGGTTTGCGGGCGGGTTTTCAGCTGCCGGTCGCGCGGGTGCGCAAAGGAGGGGTTTGGCGCACCCGCGCGCGCAGGCTTGCCGGACGACTTCGACGCGGCTGCGGCCCCTTGTCCCCGCAGTGCCGAAGAGCCGAGGTTGGCGTGCGATCACGCCTCGTACAGCACGGCGCCGCTGGTGAAGCCGCCGCCGAAGCCTACGAGCACCACCTTGTCGCCGGGATGGATGCTGCCGTTGGCATATGCATCGCACAGCGACATGGGGATGCATGCCGACGACGAGTTGCCGGTGTGCGTGATGGATACCTGGAAGCGCTCGAGCGGCAGGCCCATGCGTTTGGCGGCGTACTTGATGATGCGCAGGTTCGCCTGATGGGGCACGATGAACTGCACGTCGTCGATGGTCAGGTTCGCGCGGCGCAGCACCTCTTCGATGGCGGCGGGCATGGCGCTGGTGGCGAACTTGAACACCTTCTGGCCGTGCATGCTCAGGACCTGGCGCGGAGCTCCGGCGGCGATGCGCTCCGTGGTGTCGAGCTCGGCATCGATGAGGGCGATGCTGGGGTCGTCTTGCTGCAATGCGTTCGGGTCGACGCCTTCGGGCGTGAACGGCTGGGGTGCGTCGAAGCAAGCGGGGCAGGTGAGCGCGTTGGTGTGATCGTCGTCGTTTTTGATGTACCACGAAAGGATGCCGGGTTTGCGTTCGTCCCATTCCACCACGGCGGCGCCGGCACCGTCGCCGAACAGCACGCACGTGTTGCGGTCGGCCCAGTCGACGACGCGGGTCAGGCGTTCGCCGCCTACCACCAACGCGCGCCTGATGGGGTTGCGGCCTGCAGCACCCACAGCGCCCGGGGCGCTTGCCGTCATCATGGTCTCGGCGATGGTCAGGCCGTAGATGAAGCCCGTGCATGCGGCGTTCATGTCGAACGCCGCGGCGTTGACCAGGCCCAACCGCCTGCGTAGCACGGCGGCGCAGGTGGGGACCATCTCATCGGGCGAAATGGTGGAGTAGATGACCAAGTCGATGTCCTCGGGAGCCACCTTGCACTGCGAATAGCCGCCGTCTGCCCAGCCGAGCGCCTGGCGCGCGGCGCCTTCGGCCATGTCCACGTTACTCTCGGTTACGCAAACGCGTCGGGAAAGGATGCCCGTGCGCGTGGAGATCCACTCGTCGGTGGTGTCCACCAGCTTGGTCAGCTCTTCGTTCGGTACGTCAAGTGCGGGCAGCTGCTTGCCGCAGCCGATGATGGTGCAACCCATGATGCTCCTTTGGTATGCGAGGCGATGCGCCTCGGAAATGATGCGTGTCGATTGCATTCGAGTATAGCATCGCAAGTTGCGGCGCCTGCGAATCCCCACGTCATAACCCCTGCTCGCACCGGAATCGATGCGCGGGTGAAGTAAATGCCCGACGGGGCGTTCCGGTCGGCGGACAAGGCGTCACGGGCGTATGCGGCGAGGAGGCGGGAAGGCTTGCGGAAACGACCAGCTCATCGGCTATGGGTTTGCGATGATGCCCTGCTCTTACATGCCCTTGGTCTTCCCGTGGGGCTTTTTCACCGAGATGTCGGCGGGGATGGAGGGGATGACGATCATGAAGCATGCCCCGCCCTCGGGAAGGTTGACGGCCTCGACGGTGCCATCATGCGCCTCGGCGATGGATTTCACGATGGCAAGGCCCAGGCCCGTGCCGCCCGTGCGGCGCGTGCGGCTGGCATCGGTGCGGTAAAAGCGGTCGAACAGCAGCTTGGGGTCTACGTCGCCGAAGCCGCAGCCGTCGTCTTTCACGGCGATGATGGAGTTGCCGTTCATGCCGAACAGCTCCACGCTGATATGCCCGCCGGGCTTGATGAATCGGCTGGCGTTCTCGACCAGATTGGTGACGGCCTGCCGCAGGCTGTCGGGATTGCCCAGCACATCGGGCGCCTCGCCCGATACCTTCGTGTTCGCCTGACGGTCGTGCAGGATGGGCGACAACGCGTCGACCACGCTGTTCGCCAGATCGTGCAGGTTCACGCGCTGCATGGTCTCGGGGATGGGCGAGCTTTCTATGCGCTGCAACGTGAGCAGGTCGTGCGTCAAGCGGCTGAGGCGCTCGCTTTCGTTCACGATGATGTCGCAGAACTTCTCATGCAGCGAGGGGGGCAGATCGGGGTCGGAGAGCATCTCGGCGTTGCCGCGGATGGCGGTCAGCGGCGTGCGCAGCTCGTGCGCGACGTCGCTGATGAACTCGTTTTGACGGCGTTCCTTGATGTCCAGGTCGTGCTGCTGCTGGGTGGTGGTTTGCACAAGGCGCTTGAAATCGCTGGCCAGCAGGTCGGCCTCGTACATGCGGCCGTCGGGTTCGAACGTGACGGCCGCGCCGTTGCGGAATGCCGCCGTCTTCTTCGCCAGGTCGCTGAGCGGCTCGGACAGGAAATGCCCGATAAGCAGGCTGATGCAGAAGATGACCACGCCTATGGGGATCAGCGCCAGCAGGACCGCTATGGAGGCGTCGTACACGAGCATGCACACGACGGCCGTGACCACTGCAGCGAGCAGGCTGAGCAGCGTGGCCAAGAGCGCGAAATATGTCTGCAGCCGTTTTATAGCTTGAACCTATATCCGTAACCGCGAACCGTTTCAACAAGGCCGGGGTCGTAACCGGCTTGCTCGATCTTATCACGCAGGCGCTTGATGTGGGTGTCCACGGTCTTGGTTTCCGTGAGGTATTCCCAGCCCCAGGCGTCGCGCAGCAGCTCCTCGCGCGAGACCACCTTGCCTGCGTTCTTCATAAGGCACGCCATCAGCTCGAACTCGCGGGGCGTCAGGTCGATGTCGCCGGCCGGGCCGGTGGCGGTGTGCGCGTCCTCGTCGAGCGTGATGCCGCTGGCGGTGATGGCGTGGCTGTTCGGCGTGAGCTCGTTGCCCTGGCTGCGGCGCAGCAACGCGCGGACGCGGGCGATGAGCTCGCGCACGCCGAAGGGCTTGGCCAGGTAATCGTCGCCGCCGATTTCGAGCCCGACCACCTTGTCAAGCTCGGTGTCGCGCGCCGAGAGGAACAGCACGGGCGCGGACGTTTTGGTGCGCAGACGGCGGCATAGCTCGTAGCCGTCCATGCCGGGCAGCATGATATCCAGGACGAACAGGTCGTAGTCGTTTTCCTGGGCCATTGCCAGCGCGTCCTCGCCGTTGTCCACGACGTCGGGCTGGAAGCCCTCCTTCTTCAGGGCGTATCCGACGAACTCCGTGATGGAGGGCTCGTCGTCCACGACCAGGATGCGTGAAGGCGTTTCGTTCATGATGGGCCTCTTCTTTCCATTGCGAAAGCTGCCTGCGCGGAGCGCGGGGCGCAGGATACCGAGCGCCGGGCACCGCAGGGTGCAGCCGTTCCATGTTCTTGCGACAACTATACCCGCATCGGCGCGGCAAGTGGCCTTCCCGTCAAAAACACGTTACCTCCCCGGGGCGAAACGATCCCATCCGGACACTTGGGGACGTAGCGTTATCCGTCCGGCCGGCGCGCCGATCTTTAATCCCCTCGAACCCTTGGCGCGGGCGCCTGGCTCTTCGGTTCGGAAGCTTCCCGCGTGTTCGCGGGCTGCTTTACAGCCTGCTGTTATACTGGTGCACGGAAAAACCGACCTCGTTGCGTGCATTGCGGCGGGGAACCTGAGAACGAGGGGAGCGGCGCCATGCTGCTGGCAATAGACGTGGGAAACACCCAGACCGTGTTGGGCGTGTACGAGGGCAAGAAGCTGCGCTTCCGCTGGCGCGTGGCAACGAACAAGCTGCACACGTGCGATGAGCTGCGCGTGAAGCTCATCCCGCTGCTCAGCTCCGAGGGCGTGTCGTTCGAGGACATCAGCGGCGTGGCGCTGGCGTCAGTGGTCCCGGCGCTCACCGACGCGTGGCAGCAGGCCACCAAGCAGATGATCGGCGTGCGCGCGGTGGTGTGCACCGCCGAGAACGCCGCCGGGCTGTTCGACGCCGGCGACTACCCCAACCCGCGCGAGATCGGCGCCGACCGCATCGCCGACTGCGTGGCGGCGCACAAGCTGTACGGGGCGCCCGTGGTCGTGGTCGATTTCGGCACCGCCACCAATATGGAGGTGATCGACGAGAAGGGCACGTTCGCCGGCGGCGTCATCGCCCCTGGCGTGGACACCAGCGCGCGAGCGCTGTTCAGCCACGCCACCAAGCTGGGCGCCATCGACCTGGTCAACCCTCATACCTCCATCGGCCGCAACACCGCGCAGGCCATGCAGGTTGGCATCGTGTACGGCGAGGCGGATCGCGTCGACGGCCTGGTCAACCGCATGTTCGAGCAGCTCGGCTATAAGGCCGCCGTTGTGGCCACCGGCGGCTTGGCCCGCCGCGTGGCGCCGCTTTCGCGCACCATCACGCACGTGAACCAGGATTTGACGCTCGAAGGTCTGCGCCTGGTCTACGACAACTTCATGGAAAACGACGTCACCGGCCTGTACGGCCGTCCCGATTAGGACCTGGGTAAGGCGCGCTTGCCGGTGCCTGCAAGCGGGATTCGGTCGCAGGCGCCGGCGCCCGTGGGCGGGGCCGTCGGCGGCGCTCGTCGATCCGGGTTGCGCGCTCGTCGGTCGCCGTGCGGCTTGCGACCGGTCCTCTGCCGGCGTTTCGCGCCCTTGTTACGCTTTGGGAAACCCCTTGCAAGGCGCTTTCTGTAGCCGCTTCTTCACAATTGCAACAAATTCGACCGCATTTTCGCCGTTGCCTTGAAATCTAGGTTTCTTGACAGGCGCCTGTCCTGTGGCCGACAGGGCTCGCCGCTACAATGGCACCTACGTTCATGCGCCTCGCCAAAGGACGGGGCGCGTCCGCATCCAGACGAGAGAGAGGCCCCGACGTGTTGACCGACATCGAAATCGCCCAGGCAGCGACTCCGCAACCCATCAGCGCCATCGCGCAGAAGGCGGGTGTGCCCGAGCAGTACCTGGAGCAGTACGGAACCACGAAGGCTAAGGTGGACTACAACCTGCTGCGCGATGAGCAGCACACGCCGGGCAAGCTGGTGCTCGTGACGGCAATCAACCCCACGCCGGCCGGCGAGGGCAAGACCACCACCACGGTGGGCCTGGCCGACGCGCTGCAGAAACGCGGCAAGAACCCCGTCGTTGCGCTGCGCGAGCCCAGCCTGGGCCCCGTGTTCGGCATCAAGGGCGGTGCCGCGGGCGGCGGATACGCCCAGGTCATCCCCATGGAGGACATCAACCTGCACTTCACCGGCGACTTCCACGCCATCGGAGCGGCCAACAACCTGCTTGCGGCGCTGCTCGACGCGCACATCCATAACGGCAACGAGCTGGGCATCGACGTCCGCAAGATCACGTGGAAGCGCGTGGTGGACATGAACGACCGCCAGCTGCGCAACATCGTGTGCGGCCTGGGCGGCAGGGCCAACGGCGTGCCGCGCGAGGACGGCTTCGACATCACCGTGGCCAGCGAGATCATGGCCATCTTCTGCCTGGCCACCAGCATCACCGACCTGAAGGAGCGCCTCGGCCGCATCGTGGTCGGCTACACCTTCGACGACCAGCCCGTCACCGCGCACGACCTGCACGCCGAGGGCGCCATGGCGGCGCTGCTCAAGGACGCGCTCAAGCCCAACCTCGTGCAGACGCTCGAGGGCACGCCAGCGTTCGTTCACGGCGGCCCGTTCGCCAACATCGCGCACGGCTGCAACTCCATCATGGCCACGCAGATGGCCCGCGCGCTGGGCGACTACTGCATCACCGAGGCCGGCTTCGGCGCCGACCTGGGCGCGGAGAAGTTCCTGGACATCAAGTGCCGCCTGACCGGCCTGAAGCCCGACGCCGTCGTCGTGGTGGCAACGGTCCGCGCGCTCAAGAACCACGGCGGCGTGGCCAAGGACGCGCTCAACGAGGAGAACCTGCAGGCGCTTGAGGCCGGCCTGCCCAACCTGCTGCAGCACGTGGAGAACATCACGAACGTGTACAACCTGCCGTGCATGGTGGCCATCAACCGCTTCCCCACCGACACCGAGGCCGAGCTGAAGCTGGTTGAGGACAAGTGCCGCGAGCTGGGCGTGAACGTGGCCCTGTCCGAGGTGTGGGCCAAGGGCGGCGAGGGCGGCCTGGCGCTGGCCGACGAGGTCGTGCGCCTGTGCGAGAACGGCGACGAGGCCGGCCGCAGCGCCGACACGTTCCAGTTCTCCTACGGCGATGACCTGAGCCTGCGCGAGAAGATCGAGGCCGTCGCCAAGAACGTCTACCGCGCCGACGGCGTCGACTTCGAGGCCAAGGCGGCCAAGGAGCTGGCGAAGCTGGAGAAGCTCGGCTTCGGCGACATGCCCGTGTGCATGGCCAAGACCCAGTACAGCTTCAGCGACGATCAGACGAAGCTGGGCGCGCCGCGCGGCTTCCGCATCACCGTGCGCGACGTCAAGGTCAGCGCCGGCGCCGGCTTCGTGGTGGCGCTCACCGGCAACATCATGACCATGCCGGGCCTGGGGAAGAGCCCCGCGGCCTTCAAGATCGACGTGGACGAGACCGGCAGGATCACGGGTCTGTTCTAAGCGATCGCACCATCTCGGGGGCCGGTCATCCGGCCCCCGGCTATTCGGGGCGCCGTTTGCGCATGCGCCTCATAAGGAGACGGAAAGGAAGCGTATGGATACTTCGTTCGTCGAGGAGCTTGCCTCGGCGGCCCCCACGCCGGGCGGCGGCGGGGCCTCGGCATATTGCGGCGCGCTGGCCTGCGCGCTGGCGTCCATGGTGGGCAACCTGACCGTGGGTAAGAAGACGTATGCCCAGGTGGAACCTGAAGTGTACATGCGCTTGGAGAAGCTGGCGGACCTGCGCGGGCGCCTGCTTTCCCTGGTGGGCGCCGATGCCGAGGCGTTCGGCCCGCTGGCGGCGGCCTACCGCATGCCCAAGGATACCCCCGAGCAGCTTGCGGCCAAGCAGGCGGCCATCCAGGATGCCCTCATCGGCGCCACCGAGGTGCCGCTGGATATCATGCGCACGGCGGCCGCGTGCGTGGAGCACGCCGATTTCCTGGCGCGTAACGGCAGCCGCATGGCGCGCAGCGATGCGGGCGTTTCCGTGGCGTTCGCTCGAGCCGCTGTGGACGGCGCCAGCCTGAACGTGTACATTAACGCGGCGTCCATCGAAGACGCCGAACGCGCCGCACGCTACCGCGACGAGGCGGATCGGCTCGTCGCGCAGACGCGCGAGCACTGCGACGAGGTGTTCGCGTTCGTGAAGGATGCGGTCTCGTAAACGGCCTGCAGGCCGATAGATGAAGGTGGAGAAAACGTGGCAGAGTTGTTGAAGGGCAAGCCGGTCGTCGACCGCATGGCCGAGGATATGCGGGGGCGCATCGCCGCGCTCGAGGAGCAGGGCGTGAAACCCACGCTGGCGCTGGTGCGCCTGGGGCAGCGTCCCGACGACCTCTCGTACGAGCGCACGGCGGTCAAACGCGCCGCCGGCCTGGGCATTCACACCAAGCCCTATGTGCTCGACGAGTTCGCGCCCGAGGCTGCGCTCAAGGCCACGCTGCAGTCCATCAACTACGACAAGACGGTGCACGGCTGCCTGATGTTCCGCCCGCTGCCCACGTTCATGGACGAGAAGGCCATGTGCAACACGCTGACCGCGGCCAAGGACGTCGACGGCATCTCACTGGCGTCGCTTGCGGCGGTGTTCACCGATGCGCCGGACGGCTTTCCCCCTTGCACCGCGGCGGCGTGCGTTGCCATTTTGGAGCACTACAAGGTGCCCATCGCCGGCAAGCACGTGGTGGTCATCGGCCGCAGCCTGGTGGTGGGCAAGCCCGTTTCCATGATGCTGCTGCGCCGCAACGCCAGCGTCACCATCTGCCATAGCCGCACCGAGAACCTGCAGGAGATCAGCCGCTCGGCCGATATCGTCATCTGCGCCACGGGCCGCGCCCGCGCGTACGGCCGCGAGTACTTCCGTCCGGGTCAGACGGTGCTCGACGTGGGCATCAACTTCGACGTGCACGGCAAGCTGTGCGGCGACGTTGACTTCGACGAGGTGGAGCCTATCGTGGACGCCATCACCCCGGTGCCCGGCGGCGTGGGCACCGTCACCACCAGCATGACCATGCAGCACACCGTTGCAGCCGCTGAGGCCCAGCTGAAGGAAAGCCTGAAAGGCTAGCAGAGCGCCCGTCTGCTTCCGAAAGCCGTTTTCCCCTGCTTATCCGCCGTTTTCGTGGGCGGGATGCATGTTGCCGCGCATTGGCGTATGATGTGCTGCATTATGGCTAACGGACTGACATACGCACGTAAAACCGCGTCCACGGAGGCGACGAAGCAGCTGGCCGAAACGCTGGCTCCGTACCTGCATCCGGGCGACGTGGTGGTGCTTTCGGGCGATTTGGGCGCCGGCAAAACCCAATTTGTGCAAGGCGTGGCAGCTGGCCTGGGCATTTCCGCCCAGGTTACCAGCCCCACGTTCAACATCCTGCTGGAGTACCACCAGGGGCGCATCCCGCTGTACCACTTCGACCTGTATCGTCTGGACGAGCAGGACGAGCTCGAGGACACGGGCTATTACGACACCGTCGACGCCGATGGCGTGTCGTTCATCGAGTGGGGCGAGAAGTTCCCCGGCGCGCTGCCGTACGGCTACCTGGAGGTTCGCATCCTGGTGGCGGAGGATGGCGGTCGTCGCGTGTTCGCGCATGCGCTGGGGAACCGCGCCCGTCAGCTGCTCACCGTGTGGGCAAGCGACTCGAAGGCTCGCCTGTCGAAGACCACGGCCAGCGCCGGCGGCTTCATCGTGCCGGGAGGCGCCCCTATGAACACGGGCTCCATCCCGCCGATCGATGTCGCGGAGGCCAAACCCGCCGTTTCGCCTGCTGAGACGATGTGATCGCCCGCTGCCGCGCCTAATGCGTCCTAGGTGGATGCCGCGCGGCAGGCGGTATCTCGCAGCGAAACCGGCCATAAAAGGAACCATATTCGAAAGCAAGGGGAGCACTGTGCCTGAAACCGCATATGCGTTGGCGTTCGATACGGCGAACGAGGTGATCTCCATCGGGCTGGGCCGTTTGAACGCCGCGGCATGCGCGGTGGAGCCGGTGGCCGCGGTGGAGGTGGCGGCGCATCGTGCGTCGAACACACAGCTGCTCGTGCGGGTGGACGCCCTGCTGCGCGAAGCCGGCGTGGAGCGCGGCCAGCTGGCGTGCGTGTGCGTCGGCCGCGGACCGGGGTCGTTCACGGGCGTGCGCATCGCCATGGCAACGGCCAAGGGCGCGGCGCAGGCGCTCGGCGCCGCGCTGGTGGGCGTGTCGTCGCTCGATGTGGTGGCCTGGCATGCATGGGCATCGGGCGTGCGCGGCCGGTTGGCCGTGGTCGCCGACGCCATGCGCAAGGAAGTCTATCCCGTCCGCTACGCGCTCGATGATGCGGGCGTGCATCGCCTTGAGGCTGATCGCGTGGTGAAAGCCCAGGTGGCAGCCCAGGAACTGATTGATGAAGCGCCTTCCGGCGCTGCGGGCGACGTGTTGCAGCTGACGGGCGACGGGCTTGCGAAGTACGCGGAGCTGTTCGCCCCTGCGGGTGCGCTGCTGCCCGAGGAGCTGTGGGCGCCCACGGGCAGCGGGCTTTTGCTGGCGCTGCAGGACGCGTGGCGCACGGGCGCGGCCGACCCGCTGGATGCGCAGCGCCACAACCCGGCGTTCTTGCTGCCGGTGTACACGCGCCTGTCGGACGCCGAGGAGAACGAGCGCATCCGCCTGGCGAAGAACGACCCGAAAAACCTTGCCACCGGCGTGCAGGACGCCGCGCCTCGCCGCGATCAGCGCGCCACCATGCACGACACGGCGGTGCTCAACGCGCGCCCCGATGAGCACGGCATCACGTACAAGCCGCTCGACGCCGTGCATGCCGAGGACGTTGCCGCCATGGAAGCCCAGGTCATGGGCTCGGATGCGTGGAACGCGGCCTTGGTGGCCGATGAGCTTCCGCGCGCCGACCGCACCTGGTGGGCGGCCTATGCAAGCGGGGAAGGCCCCGATGCCGGACCTGCCGCGGGCTCTGAAGGTGCCTCTTCCGCGCGCGGAACCGTGCTGGTCGGCTATGCCGGCGGCATGGTGATCGACGGGCAGGTGCAGATCCTCAAGATCGGCACCGATCCGGCGTGGCGTCGCCGCGGCATCGCGCGCCAGCTCATCTCGCGCGTCGCCTCCGACGCCCGCGACCTGGGAGCCGCCACGTGCTCGCTCGAGGTGCGCGCCTCCAACGCCGGCGCGCAGGCGTTCTACGAATCGCTCGGCATGCATTCCATCGGCAAGCGCCCGCATTACTATTCCGACCGCGAGGACGCCGTCATCATGGAGGGACCGCTGCAGGGCGTCATCGGCTCTTCGGCCGTCGGCCGCGCCGCCGATGCGAAGGCGCTGCGCGCCGTCACCGAGGACGCCGGCATCCAAGGGTCCTCGGTCGACGTCGCCGGCATGACGCTGCGCGTGGACGAGGCGCATGATGCGCAGAAGGCCGCCCAGCCTGCCGCGCAGCTCGAGCGCCCGCTCATCCTGGCCATCGAAAGCTCGTGCGACGAAACCGCCGCGGCCATCGTCGACGGGAAGGGCAACCTGCTCTCCGACGTGGTGGCAAGCCAGATCGACTTCCATTCCCGCTTCGGCGGCGTGGTGCCCGAGATCGCCAGCCGCAAGCACATCGAGGCCATCTGCGGCGTGTGCGACGAATGCCTGGACGTTGCGGCGCAGCGCTTGGGCATGGAGCGTCTGACCTGGGCCGACCTTGACGGCGTGGGCGTCACATACGCGCCGGGCCTGGTGGGCGCGCTGGTGGTGGGCGTGGCGTTCGCCAAGGGCGCGGCCTGGGCCGCCGACAAGCCGCTGGTGGGCGTGAACCACCTTGAGGGGCACATGTACGCCAACAAGATCGGCGCGCCCGATTTCGCCCCTCCGGCGGTGGTTTCCCTGGTCAGCGGCGGAAACACCATGCTCGTGCACATGCGCGGCTGGGGCGATTACCGCGTGCTGGGCGCCACCATCGACGATGCGGTGGGCGAGGCGTTCGACAAGGTGGCCAAGGCGCTCGGCCTGGGCTACCCGGGCGGCCCCGTGGTGTCGGCGCAGGGCGCCAAGGGCAACCCGAAGGCCATCGAGTTCCCGCGCGCCATGATGCACTCGGGCGACATGCGCTTCAGCCTTTCGGGCCTGAAGACCGCCGTGGTCACCTATATCAACAACGAGCGCGCCGCGGGCCGTGAGCTCAACGTGCCGGACATCTGCGCCAGCTTCGAGGCCGCCGTGGTGGACGTGCAGGTGAAGAAGGCCGAGATGGCGCTGCGCGAAACGGGTGCCCCCACGTTCTGCCTGGGCGGCGGCGTGGCCGCGAACCCCGTGCTGCGCGCGGCGTACGAGAAGCTGTGCAAGAAGATGCAGGTGCGTCTGGTCATGCCCCCGCTTTCGGCCTGCGGCGATAACGCGGGCATGATCGCCCTGGTGGCGCTCGACCGCTTCCGCCAAGGGAAGTTCTACGGCCTTGAAACCGATGCGCAAGCGCACGCGGACCTGGAGCAGGAGTACTAGCAACTACTGGTCTTGAGGCTTCGCGAAAACGGCTCTCGTCGGCGTTTTGCCTGATGGACGCGACTTCGCCGCTTGCACCTTGCGCGGGTTGCGAGGCTGCGTCCTTTCGCCGGCCCTCGGCCGCCGCTTCGTCGCAACCGCAGCTTGCGTGTTCGCTTCATGCCGAACGCGCGGCGCGGCTGCGCGAACGGCTATACTGGAATGTCGAACGAACGGCCCGCTCAGGGCCAGCTTGATGAACGCGCCCGGGTTCGCCGGGCATGCACGATACGCAAGGAGCAGCACCGCATGGCCATCGACACCGCCACCGGCAAGGAAGCGCCGGCCGAGATCTCGTCCGAACGCGTGAAGGACATCTTCTCCACCATCGCGAAGAAGTATGAGCGCTTTAACGCCATCTCCAGCTTCGGCGCTTACAAGATGTGGCTGGCGGGCATGATGAAGCAGGCTCCCATCAGCGCAAACGACGATGTGCTCGATATCGCGGGCGGAACGGGCGACGTCAGCTTCACCGTGGCGCGCGCCAAGCATCCGCGTCATATCCAGTGCACCGACCTGGTCAACGAGATGCTCGACGTGGCCCGCGCACACTACGCCGACGGCGCTGCCGACGGCGTGCCGGTGGATTTTGAAGTGGTGGACGCGCAGGAGATCCCGTACGCCGATGCCAGCTACGACGCCATCACCATGGCCTACGGCATCCGCAACATGCCCGACCGCCCGCGCGCGCTGTCGGAGATGTATCGCGTGCTCAAGCCGGGCGGCAGCCTGGTGTGCCTTGAGTTCAGCACCCCGCCCAACGCCGTGTGGCGCGCGCTGTATAACTTCTATCTGAAGCACCTCATCCCGTTCTGGGGCGGCCTGATCACGGGCGATCGCGACGGCTTCGTGTATCTGTCGAAGTCCATCAAGGCGTTCCCCAACCAGCAGGGCCTTGCCCGCATGATGGAGGATGCTGGCTTCACAGACGTCACCTGGAAGAACTACACCGGCGGCATCGCTGCAGTTCACGTGGCGAAAAAGCCCGAGTAGCGTTTGGCGACCCCGCGCAGTCGGGAGCGTTCCGGGCGACCCCCTGTGCAATCCCAAGCGATTCCGAGCAGTCGGGAGTAATCCTGGGTAATCTCAGGCGATTCGGAACATTCTGGGATGATTGCAACCTGCAGCATTTGAAAGCCCGCCTTCCGGCGGGCTTTCCTGTTTTCGGAAACGTGGGTCCGGACACTTGGGGGACGTAGGCTTATCTGTCCGACGTTTCGTCGGACAGATAAGCCTACGTCCCCCAAGTGTCCGGCGCGGCCAAGTGTCCGGCGCGGCCAAGTGTCCGGCGCGGCCAAG
>URQU01000002.1 GCA_900550055.1 uncultured Coriobacteriaceae bacterium
CGGATCCCAGTCGTTCCAAGAGTTGACAATCTTCGCCATGACTGTCTCCTTTCTTTGAAGGTGCTTCCTACACCTTCGACGATGCACACTACCTATTGTGTACCCTTTGGCTCAACCGGCCTTTTGATTTGAAATTCACTGAGAGGGAAAGATCACTTGGCAACCCTTTAAGTTCGTTTCATTTCGTATTCCGGTTTTGCCGACGAGATATTTATATCACCAAAGTTGTGCGCCTGCAATAGGTGATTTATACGTATTTTCAGGCGCTTTGCACAAGTTCATTGTTCAGCTGCACAAAAATCTGTAACACAGAGGAAATATTCGTTTATGCATTTTTCATTGGAATATTGGATATTTTCTTTGATTGAACCGATTCTCTCGAATGATGAACGGTTCGAATTGAATTTCCATGCATTTGCAGGGTCATGTCTATGGTTCGTCAAGTTCCGTTTATTTGCACAATCAATGGGAAACTTGGCCTCTGATAACCTTCGTCTATTGATTTTCGATTGCTGCATCGATGCAATTAAACGTTCTCGATGCCCGCAAGCGGCTTTACCCGAAAGCTCAACGGCTTCCGGCCTCTGACTTGCGGATACGCCTATTGAGCAATCGCTCAAGCAGGGATTCCGCCCTTGTTTGACCGTTTTCGGCGTTCTTGCTTCGAGATATGGCGCGTTTGCCTGCTCTAAACGACGCGGGGCGGCGCAGCTTGATGCTGGGCCGCCCCGCGATGCGATAACGCGATGGTTTTCGCTTAATAGTACCTATAGTAGGCGGCGCAGCTGCCCTCGCTGCTGACCATGCACGGGCCTACCGGGTTCTCGGGCGTGCACACTTTGCGGAAGAGCGGGCACTCGCTGGGCTCCATGCGGGCGCGCAGGACATCGCCACAGCGGCAGCCCTTGGGGTTGATGGTGGGCTCGATTTCGGGTTGGAAGCGCTTCAGCGCGTCGAACTGCGCGTACTCCTTGCGGATACGGTATCCGCTGCCGGGGATATCGCCCAGACCGCGCCAGGTGGCGGTGCAGGTTTCGAAGACCTCGTCGATTGCAGCCAGCGCCACGGGATTGCCCTGCGGCATGACGCCACGCGCGTAGGCGATCTCGATCTCCGCCCTGCCTTCGTGCAGTTGGCGCACGATCATGGCGATGCCCTGGAGCACGTCGACGGGCTCGAAACCCGTGACCACGCCGGGGATTCCGTATTCCTTCGCCAGGAACTCGAAGGGTTTGGTGCCCGTGATGGTGCCCACGTGGCCCGGCAGGATGAGGGCGTCGAGCTTGAGGTCCGGGTCCTTCACCAGCGTTTCCAGGGCGCCGGGCATGTTCTTGTGCGCGGCGAAGACGCTGAAGTTCTTCAGACCCATGGCCGCGGCGCGCTTGATGGCCATGGCCACCAGCGGCGTGGTGGTCTCGAAGCCCACGCCAACGAACACGATTTCCCGATCGGGGCTGGCCTTCGCCAAGGCCAACGCATCGAGGGGCGAATAGCAGATCTGCACGCTACGGCCTGCGGCCTGCTCTTTGAGCAAGCTCGACGTGCTACCGGGCACGCGCGTCATGTCGCCGAATGTGGCTATGGTCACGTTCGGGATGCGCGCGAGGGCGATGACGGCGTCGATATCGCGGTTAGAGGTGACGCACACGGGGCAGCCCGGGCCCGACGAGAGGCGCACGCCGTCGGGCATGAGGTTGCGGATGCCGTTGCGCGCGATGGCCACGGTGTGCGTGCCGCATACCTCCATGAGCGTGGCGCCGCCTTCCGGGGCGAGCTTGCCGATGGACTCGATGAGGCCGCGGGCGAGCTTCGGATCCTTGAACGCCGCGAGCTCGTTTTGCATGGTGCCGGCATCGACCGTGCGGCTGCGATGTATGTTCTGGGGTTGCATGGTGAGATTCCTTGGTACGAGGGGCTAAATGCGAAAAGCCGACCGCTTGCGCGCCGCAAGGCTGCAAGCGGTCGGCCGGTTGGGCGTTGCCTAGGCCGTAGCGGCGGGCAGCTCATCGCCCGCCAGATCGGGGAACTCCTTGATGAGGTCGATGGTCTCCTGCGCGTAGTCGGGATCGACCACCTCGATGGCGAAGCCGGCGTGCACGAGCACGAAATCGCCGACGCCCGCCTGAGGCGTGAGGTCGATGGACACGCTGCGCGTGACGCCGAGGATGTCCACCGTGGCCATGCCGTCGCCGTCAAGCTGCGCGATCTTCGCGGGAATAGCTAGGCACATTCGCTGCCTTCTTCCTTCCATGATGAGACGTTTTCGGGATGCGCTGCTGGGCGCTTTCGCGCCTTCCGAGCTGCTACTTCCCCGCCGTCTCGTCCGTTCGTCTTGCTGCCCATGCTACCACAGCCTGTCCGTAGGAGATGCAGCCGTCGCTGGGCGGCAGGTCGCGGTTAAGCGCCACGGTGAAGCCGTTGCCCTGCAGCGCCGGCACGACATGCTCGAGCAGGTAGCGGTTGAGGAACACGCCGCCCGACAACGCCACCGTGGTGATGCCGTACAGGCTTTGCACCAGCTGAGCAGCCATAACGATGGCGTTCACGAACGCATCGTGGAAACGGCGCGCGATGGTAGCCACCGGAACGCCGGAAGCGATGTCGTCGAGGAGCGCCTTGAACGCCGGCGCCGCGTCGAACAACAGGACCGACGTGTCGAGCGCAGTGCTGGTTTCGGTGGCCGTATTCTTCACGACATCTATATGGTAGGCGTCGGTGGCCGGCAGCCCCTCGGGGACCGCACCCATGGCCGCCTCGAGCTCGATGGCCGGCTGACCATCGTAGGAGGGCTGGCGGCACACGCCGAGCAGGGCGCTTGCCGCGTCGAACAGGCGCCCGACAGAGGAGGTGTAGGGCGTGTTCAGGCCGCGCTCGATCATCTGGTCGCACACTTGCGCCTGATCGCCCAGGGCCAGCAGCGCATCAGCGGCGCCGGGATGCTCCAGCAGGTCGAACTCGTACAGCACGCCGTAGGCCATGCGCAGCGGGTTGCGCACCGCCGCGGCGCCGCCGGGCATGGGAACGTAGGCGAAATTGGCGAAACGCTCGTAGGCCTGCTGGTTGGCGAGCAGGACCTCGCCGCCCCACACGCGGCCGTCCGCGCCATAGCCCGTGCCGTCGAACGCGATGCCGCACACGGGGCCGAACAGCCCGTTCTCACCCAGCACCGAGGCGATGTGCGCATGGTGGTGCTGCACCTCGGTCAAGGGCAGGTTGTTGCGTTGTGCCTGCTCGCGGGCCCATTTGCTTGCAAGGTACTCAGGGTGCGCATCGCAGGCGAGACGGCGCGGCGTTTCCTGGAACAGCTGACGATAGCGTTCCTCGGCTTCCAGCCAGGCATCATAGGTTTCCGCATTCTCGACGTCGCCGATATGCTGCGAGACGAACGCGTCGGGGCGCTGGTCGTCGGCCGCGGCGGCGCGCACCAAGGCGAACGTCGCCTTCTGCTCCGAACCCGTGGCCAGCAGGGTTTCCTGCTTGGGCTGCGCCTCGGGGCAGTCGAGCGCGATGGGCAGCGGGGCGAAGCCGCGGGCGCGGCGGACGAACTGAATGGCCTGCTCGTCGCCTACGCGCACCACGCGCAGCACCGAGTCGTCGTAGCGCGACAGGATGCGGCGATCGTTGCCCAAGACGGCGTCGGCGATGCCGGCGAACTTGACCCGCGCCTGATCATCGTCGGTGACGATGGGCTCGTTATGCAGGTTCCCCGAGGTCATGACCAGCATAGGCAACGCCGAATCGCCTTGCTGCGCACGCAGGGCCTCCGCGAAATCATGGAGCAGCAGATGCTGGACGGGCGTGCAGGGCAGCATGACCCCCAGCTCGGGAAGGTTATCGGCCAGACCGGCGGCGAACTGCGCCTCGGCCCGCTTGCGCAGCAGCACGATGGGGCGTTTGGTGGATTCCAGGGCGCCCTGCTCCGCCTTGTCGACATGGCACGCGCGCCGCGCGTCGGCCGCGCCCGCCACCATGACGGCGAACGCCTTGCCCTGGCGGCGCTTACGCTGACGCAGCTTCGCCAACGCATCGGGGTTCGAGGCGTCGCACACCAGATGGAAGCCGCCGAGGCCCTTCACCGCCACGATGCCGCCATCGAGCAGCAGCTTGACCGCTTCCGCGAAAATGGCGTCTGAGGCTTCGCGGGTATCGCCCCACTGCGGCTCCTGCTGGCCTTGCGCAAGGTTCACCCAGCTGATGTGCGGGCCGCAATCCCAGCAGGCATCGGGCTGCGCATGGAAGCGGCGATCGAGCGGGTCGGCGTATTCGGCGGCGCAACGCGGGCACATGGGGAAATCCTTCATGGACGTTGCAGGGCGATCGTAGGGCAGCGATCCGATGATGGTGAAGCGCGGGCCGCAGTTCGTGCAGTTGATGAACGGATAGCGATAGCGACGGTCTTCGGGGTTGAACAGCTCGTCAAGGCAGTCGTCGCAGGTGGCCAAATCGGGGGAAACCAGCGTGGTCTGCTGGGCGTCGTGATCGTCGGAGAAGCGGATGTCGAACGAGTCGAACCCCTCCAACGGCACCTCCTTGAGATCGATCTCCTTGACCTTTGCGGCGGACGGGGGGTTCATATGCAGCTCGGTGACGAACTTGTCCAGCAGGCTCGCCTCGCCCTCAGCATGGATGAACACGCCTTCCACGGCGTTAAGCACCCAGCCGTTGAGCTGGTATTTCTTCGCTAAACGATACACGAAGGGGCGAAAGCCCACCCCTTGCACGATGCCTTTTACCTGTATGTCGAGCGCTTCGATCATACGACGCCCTTTCATTGAAGGTTTACGTTGTTTTCCGCCGGCCGATTCCAAAAAACGCGCGTCGGCCAGATTGCCGACGCGCGTTGGGTTTCAGCTTATGAGCCGAGGGGCTTTACGCCTGCTGCAGCTCTTCCAAGATGTCGCACACCACTTCCGCCAGCGCGCGCAAGGTGACGCCCGAGTTGTCGGGCAGATGCAGATGCACGCAGCGGCGACCGCGGCTTGCAAGCGTGACCAGGTCGCCCGAGGCCTGCGCCTTCGCCAAAGAACCCAGGCTTTCGGCCTCTTCCTTCAGCGGGATATCCTTCAGCTCGTCTGCTGACAGGATAAGGAACACGCCGCAGTTCGGGCCGCCCTTTTGCAGCTGGCCCGTGGAATGCAGGTAGCGCGGGCCGACTTCCAGGCATGACACCACGCGGCGCTTCTCGGCCACGCCGTGGCGGATGGTCTCGAGCGCCTCGCGACGGCCTTCGCCCGTGAACGGGAGGAAGGCGTTGAGCGCGAAGAAATCACCGGGTTGGATGCTGGCAAGCAGCGCACGCAGCGATGCGCGCACGTCGGTGCAGTCCTTGAAGCACGGCGCCTGACGCACCTCCACCTGGCCCATGTGCACGTCGTCGATGAAGTCCTGCACGTAATCGGGCTCGGGCTGGCCGTCGCGCAGGATGTCGAGCACCGCGGCCTTGGCCGATGCCACGTCGGGCTGGTCGAACGGGCACACCTTCATAAGGTAGCCGCACATGGCGATGGCGTACTCCCACATGATGAAATGCTCGGGCAGCTCGTACACGGACTCGATCTTGAAGGCCGCACGCGGGATGGTGGGGTCGATGTAGGACAGGCTCATCTCGAAGTTGTGACGCTCGTCCCACAGGTCGTTCTTCGTTTGATACATGATGACGCTGCGGTCGCTCGGGTCCTTCTTGAGCAACAGCGTGTCGATCTCGATGTTGGGCAGGATGCCCTGGCCGTTCTTGCCGACGCTTTCGGCGACCAGCTGCTCGATCCACAGGCCGAGCACGCGACCGCGCTTCTGCGTGAGGAAGCTGAACTTGTTGCGGCCCTGCACGTAGTTGTCGTACAGGAAAGCCGCAAGACCGATGGCCGGGTTGTCGATGGCGTCCTCGCTGCAGGCGCGCTCGGCCTCGACGGCGTGCTGCATGAACTCCTGCAAGTTGATGCCCACGAGCGCGGCGGGCAGCAGACCGAACACGGACAGGGCGCTGAAGCGGCCGCCCACGGTGGGCTCGCCGGAGAACACCGCGGCCCAGCCCTCCTCGCGAGCCTGCTGCTCGAGCTTGGAGCCGGGGTCGGTGATGGCCACCAGATGCTGCACCATTTCCTGGTCCGAGATCTGATCGGCCAACGCATCGCGCACGGCGCGCAGCGCCAGGCGCGGCTCGATGGTGCCGCCCGATTTGGAGGACACGATAAACAGCGTGGTACGGGGATCGATCTCGGACAGGATGCCGCGCACGCGGACCGGGGAATCGGAATCGAGCGTGCGGAACTGCACCAGGGAGGAGTCCGGCTTATGGTATTTGGTAATGGTCATGGGCGCCTGGGTGGAGCCGCCTTGGCCGATGAGCACCACGGACTTCAAACCCTGAGCGATGATGGAATCAGCGAATGCCTGAATCTCGTGCAAGGGATACGGCGGATTCGTGGCGAGATCCGTCCACCCCATGTAACTCTGTGCGCATTCCTGCGCTTCGTCGGAAAAGCCGTAGAGCGTTGCGTCCTTCGCATGAAGGCGACTGGCAACGCACTCCTTCACCAAAGTCTTGGCGGAGGGATAGAGCTTTTCCATATCTCCAGACAGCATGAGCACCTTCTTTCTGCGTAAGTATCGAACATTTTAGCAAACCGTGGCAGAGGGCACCCCGTTTGGGCATCTCCGTGTGATGGAGTTGTGAACGGGGAAGCGGAACGGTCAGCGTTTAGAGCGAAAACCGCGTGCTTCGTGCAGCTGGAGAAGACGGACATGCGGAAGGCGCGAAGAGGCGACGGCCGCCGGTCCCGACGGCCGGAGCGCGGAAGACGAGCTCTGCGAAAGACACCCGGAGCGCAAAGCGACGCGACCCGCCCGCCGATTATCGGCGCCGCCGGCTTCGGGCGGCGCCGAGCGAGCGCGGAACGCTACAGGTCCAGCTTGTCGATGACCGATCGCAGCGTGGCGGCCGAAGCCTTGAGCTGCTCGGTTTCCGTCTCGTTGATTTTGATGGGCACCTGATACTCGATGCCGCTGGCGCCGACGACCGCAGGCATGGACAGCACGATATCATGCAGGCCGTACTCGCCGTCAATGTAGTTGGAAACGGGAAGAATGGGCTTCTCATCTCGGGTGATGGCCTCGCAGATGCGCTTGACCGTCATGGCGATGCCGTAATAGGTGGCGCGCTTCTTCTTGATGATCTCGTAGGCCGCGTTCTTCACTTCCTCGGCGATGCGGTCCATGTTGCGCTGATGGTCGGTGTGGCCGCGCAGCTCGCAGAAGTCGTTGAGCGGGATGCCGGAGATGTTCGCCAAGCTCCATGCGGCGATCTCGCTGTCGCCGTGCTCGCCGATGATGCGGGCGTGCACGTTGCGCGGATCGACGCCCAGGTGCTCGCCCAAGGCGTACTTGAAGCGCGCGGTGTCGAGCGTGGTGCCGCTGCCGAGCACGCGGTTGGCGGGCATGCCGGAGAGCTTGAGGGCCACGTAGGTCAGGATGTCCACGGGGTTCGAGACCACCAGCAGAATGCCCTGGTAATCGCGCTCGGCGATCTGCGGGATGATGGACTTGAAGATGGCGACGTTCTTGTTCACCAGGTCGAGGCGCGTCTCACCGGGCGCCTGGTTCGCCCCGGCCGTGATGACGGTGATGGCCGCGTCGTCGATGTCGGAGTAGTCGCCCGCGTAGATGTTCATGGGGCTGCCGAACGCCATGCCGTGCGCGATGTCGAGGGCCTCGCCCTCGGCGCGATCGCGGTCGACGTCGATGAGCACCATCTCGGAGAACAGGCCCGATTGCATAAGGGCGAAGGCGCTGGCCGAGCCCACGAACCCGCAGCCGACGATGGCCACCTTGCGAGGATTGATGATTGCTGCCATGGTTGCTCCTATCCTTTGCGGGCGGGCCGCAAGCGCAGGTTTCGCGGGGCGCGCCCCGCGGGGGATGCATGCCGGAGGCGAAACGCCGAGCCGGCACGTAGGGTATACTGTGCGCATGATACAACAAGCTGGAACATCCGCCGCGGCAAAGCTGCGTCCCCAACGCGGTTTCACCGCGTTTCCCCTGAAAGTGCTGGCCATCGCCGGCATGACGTGCAACCACGCCTGCTACATCTACTGGGACTACCTGCCGCCCGGGATTCTGTGCGCGCTGTTCGCGCTTGGCGGCCTGACG
Source organism: uncultured Coriobacteriaceae bacterium (assembly GCA_900550055.1). GTDB lineage: Bacteria > Actinomycetota > Coriobacteriia > Coriobacteriales > Eggerthellaceae > Senegalimassilia. The sequence goes on from URQU01000002.1 coordinate 8,146, forward strand.
TTCCCCATCATGGCGTTTCTGCTGGTGGAAGGGTATCGCCATACGTCGAGCGTGCGGCGTTATGGCCGACGTCTGCTGGCATTCGCCCTGGTGGCGCAGGTGCCCTATGGGCTGTTCCTGGCGCACGAGATGAACGTGCTGTTCACGCTGTTCGTGTGCCTGTGCCTGCTGTACGCATACGACCACATGCGGCGGCGCGGGCTGTTTTGGCTGACGTTCGCGCTGGTGACCGCCCTGACGGCGTTTTGCGATTGGGGCATCCTGGCACCCTGCATGGTGCTCACGCTGCATGTGGTGAAGGACCGCAGGCAGCGCGTGGCGTACTCGGCGCTGCTGCCCATAGCAACCGGGGGGCTGCCGGCGCTTATGCAGTTCATGGAGCTTCCCACGTCGCAGAACCTGGCGTTCGCGCTGTATCCGCTGGCGGGCTGCAGCGCCACGATTCCGCTGCTGTGGGCGTACAACGGCGGGCGCGGCAGGTCCATGAAGTGGTTCTTCTACGCGTACTACCCCGCGCATATCACCGTGCTGGGATTGGCGAAGGGACTGTTGCTGGGCGATTGGAGCATCGCCGTGACCGGATAGGATGCTTGGAGCTGCACGAGGATCGATGCGCGTCGGGTGGCGCGCCGCGATCGCGCGAAGACCGATGCGCGTCGGGTGGCGCGCCGGGACCGCAAAAGCCGGCGAAGGCCGGGAAGACCGCGAGGGCCGCTGCGAACTTCGCAGCGGCCCTCGCGGTCTCGCCGGCATCCGAGAACGGACGCGACGTTTATTTCCAGTCGGCTCCCAGGACGATGAGGAAGTCCTCCTCGAACAGGTAGGTGTTCGAGTTCTGCACCGCCTTGCCCACGCCGAGGGCCTTCGCGATGGCCTCGGCCGCTTCCTTGTCGGAGGAATCGTTGTACACCACCACGGTGTCTTGGTAGTCGAAGTTGTCGGCATTGCTGGTGTTCACGCTGTAGCCAAGGCCCTGGATGCGCTCGGTGGCGTCGAGGCCGGCTCCCGCAAGGCCGTTGCCGTTGCGGATGGCCACGGTGCCGCCGCGCTTGACCGCGCCCGCGCCCTCGCCCGCCGTGCCACCGCTTGTGGCGCCGCCATCGCCGGTGGTTGCCAGAATGGTGCCCGAAGTCTTGTCGACGACATCGCCTTCAGTGGGCGGCAGGCCCGCATCGACGCGTTTCATCATGGCCTTCCATTCCGCGGTGTTGTTCACCTCGTACCAAACGCCGTCGATGTACTCGGAGGTGGTGGGCTCCATGGCGGAATAGATGTCGGTGGACGGGTCGAGGCCCTGCATGGCCTGCGCGAGCCCGATGATGTCGATGACGCCCAGGTCGGTGGTGACGTACTTCGACAGCGCCTGCACGGTGGATGCCATGGACGCCGCATCGGCGGACAGCAGCTTCTTGGCGATAGCCGACATGACCAGGCGCTGATTAGCGGCGCGATATTCGTCGCCCGGGCCGATCTCGTCGTAGGCGTGACGCGCGCGGCACAGGATAAGGGCCTGGTCGCCGTTGAGCGTTTGCGGGCCGGCGTCCAGGTGACCGCCGGCGTCCTCATCGTCGATGGCCATGGGGACGTCCACCTCGATGCCGCCGAGGGCGTCCACGATATCCCGGAAGCCGTCGAAGTTGATCTCGGCGTAGTGCGAGATATCGACGCCCGCCAGCTTCGACACCGTTTGCACCGAGAGCGCGGGACCGCCGAACACGTGCGCGGCATTGAGCTTGTTCACGCCGTATTCGCCCATGTCGACCATGGTGTCGCGGTGCAGCGAGACCAGCGTGACCTTCTTGCTCACGGGGTCGATGCGCGCGAGCATGATGCTGTCGGTGCGGTAGCTGTCGCCGAAATCGCCGGACTCGTCACGTTCCTCGGAGCCATCGGTTCCCATGAGCAGCATGTAGAACGGCTCTTTGGTCATGTTGGTTTTGACCAGGTACTTCCCCACGTTGCCCAGGCCAGCGTGCAGGTTGCCGGAAAGCACCTGCACGTACGCGAACGCCGCGCCGACGGCTATGACCGCCACGGCAAGCGCCGCGATGCCGGCATAGAACAGCTTGCCGTGCTTTTTATGCTTGTGGGTTTTGGCGTACTCGTCGCGCGAAAGGCGGCGTGCCGACGGCTCACCTTGACCAGCGGACGGCCGGTCTCCGCCGTAGCTATCGCGCGCGTAGCGGTTTTGGGCGCGCACATCTGCAGCGGTTGCGCGCCTGCCGTTGGATGGTTGGTTCGTGTTTGCCCGGCCCGCGCCGTAACGGTCGCGCCCGTAGCCTGTGCGTTTGTTATCCATACGGTCATTGTGACGGCCCCCGGCCCCCATGCAAGCGACCTCACACGCTTTGCGGGAAATGCCCATATGAGAAACGACGGCCTGTCCGAGGGGACAAGAAAGGCCTGGAACGCATTTCGTGTTCCAGGCCTTCAAGGCGGGAAACCCGGGGCTCCGCCACAGTCAGCGAGGGCCCTATGGTGCCCGGGGATCCGCCAAAGTCAGCGCGGGACCCTGTGGTACCCGGAGTCCACCTGAAGCAAGGCGGCATAGGCCTTTGGGCCATGCCGCCAAAGGCGAAGGCCGGGTGTCACAAGGCCCCTCAGCGTCGGGCAGTTCACCGGCCGGTAGGCCGGCGGAAGCGTTTAACCGCCGGGGAAGCGGATGACCATGTAGATGGCGGCGATGGCCACCGTGAACAACATGATCGGGAAACCGCGTTTGAAGAACTGCATGAAGGTGATCTCATGCCCGAACTTCTTGCTGATATCGGACAGCACCACGTTGGCGGATGCGCCGATGAGCGTGCCGTTGCCACCCAGGCAAGCGCCCAGGGACAGCGCCCACCACAGGGCCGTGCCGTCGAGGCCGTCGGCCTCGAGCGTCAGGATGATGGGGATCATGGTCGCCACGAACGGGATGTTGTCCAGGAAGCTGGAGATGACGGCCGAGCCGAACAGCACCGCCAGCATGGTGATCATGAGGTTGCCGCCCGTGACGTCGATAAGGCCCTGCGCCAGCATGCCGATGACGCCCGTTTCGGACATGGCGCCGACGATGATGAACAGGCCGGCAAAGAAGCACAGCGTGGTCCATTCGACGCCGTGCAGCGCCTCTTCGATGCTCTCGCCGGAGATGAGCAGGATCAGGCCGGCAGCGGCAAGCGCGATGACGCAGGACTCCAGGCCGAGCGCGCCGTGGGTCATAAAGCCGACGACCACGAGGACGACCATGACGACGCTGATGTGCAGCAGGCGACGGTCCTTGATGTAGTCGTTCTCGTCGAGCTCCATGATGGCCTTACGGTGCTCCTCGTTTGCCGAGATCTTACGGCCGTACATGACGTAGAACAGGCCGATGACGGCAGCCAGGATGATGATGACCGCAGGCGCATCGTAGGCAATGAAGTCGGCGAAGGTGTAACCCGCGGCAGAGCCGATCATGATGTTGGGCGGGTCGCCGATGAGCGTTGCCGTGCCGCCGATGTTAGATGCCAGGATCTGCGTCATGAAGAACGGCACCGGATCGATGTCGAGCAGGCGGCACACGGTGATGGTCATGGGGCCGATGAGCAGCACGGTGGTAACGTTGTCCAGGAAGGCGGACAGCACGGCCGTGAGCAGCACGAACAGCACCATGATGGTCCAAGGGTTGCCCTTCGCCACGCGCGCGCACTTGATGGCCAAAAACTCGAACACGCCTGACTGCTTCACCACGGCCACGAACAGCATCATGCCGAACAGCACGCCGAGCGTGTTGAAGTCGATGTGCCCGATAGCCGTTTCGAACGGCATGATGTGCAGGATGAGCAGCAACATGGCGCCGGTGATGGCAACAAGCGCGCGATGCACCTTCTCGGTCATGATGGCGATCATGGCCACCACGAAGATGGCGACGGAAATGATCTGGCTAGTATCCATATCCCACCGCCTCGATTACATTGTTTTCCACGGGTCCTTCTTTCTCCAAAGCGCGCGAAATCCTTATGCAATCGCGCAAAAGTCCACTATAGCAAAACCCGATTTCACCATGCGGAACCATAGGGAAAGTTTCTCGTGTTTTAGCGTTGAAAGGCAGCGATGCGCAGCGGCCGCCCGAGCGCGGGATATACTGGGCGCATGCATTTACGAAGGTAAGCGAGGAAACCATGGGATTGAGATTCACCGCCGCCCGCGCCGTCAGCGGCGTCTCCACTTGGGGCTTGAAAAACGTGTTCCACCGCCCCGCCGCAAACTTCCCGGGCAAAATGGCCCTGTACGTGGACCCGCAGCTTATCGCGCATCTGCGCGGCAAGCTCGATCGCGGCAGCGTGTGCGTGGTGGGGACCAACGGCAAGACCACCGTTTCCAACCTGCTTGCCGACGTGCTTGAAGCGTCGGGCCAGCGGGTCGTCTGCAACCGCACGGGCGCAAACCTGGATTCGGGTGTGTCCACGGCGTTGCTACACGCTGGCAAGGCCGACTGGGGCGTGTTCGAGTGCGACGAGCTGTGGCTGGCAAAGATCCTGCCGCAGCTGCGCGCGAACTACGTGGTGCTGCTCAACCTGTTCCGCGACCAGCTTGATCGCTGCGGCGAGATCGACCGCATCCAGGACAGCATCGTCAAGGCGCTGGGCAGCTCGCCTGAAACCGTGCTGGTCTACAACGCCGACGACCCGCTGTGCGCATCCATCGCCGACCGCGCCGGGCAGCTGCCGGGCCGCGAGGGCACGCGCTCCATCGCCTTCGGCGTGGCCGAGAGCATGGGCCTGGCGCAAAACACCGTCTCCGACGCCACCATGTGCCAGCGCTGCTCCACCATGTTCGAATACGACTGGCGCCAATACGGGCAGCTGGGCGAATGGCGCTGCCCGAACTGCGGCTTCGCGCGCCCTGCGCTGGATTTCGCCGCCGAAAATGTGCAGCTGGGAGCCGACGGGCTGGCGTTCTCGCTTGCCAAGCCCGGCGCCGGCAATGCCGGGCGCGAAGGGGCGTTCTCGGTGACGGCACGCTTCAGCGGCGCCTATATGGTGTACAACCTTGCCGCCGTGAGCGTTGCCGCAAGCCTACTGGGATGCACAAACGAGGCGCTGCAGAAGGCCGTCGACGCGTTCGACCCGCAAAACGGGCGCCTGCAGACCTACTACCTTGCCGGCCGCCGCGTCCTGCTGAACCTGGCGAAGAACCCCACCGGCTTCAACCAGAACCTCAAGATCGTGGCGCAGGACCAAGCGCCGAAGGTGGTGGCCTTCTTCATCAACGACAAGGAGGCCGACGGGCGCGACGTGTCGTGGCTGTGGGACATCGACTTCGAGGAGCTGGCGCAGGCGGGCCCGCTGACGGCATACGCCGGAGGCATCCGCGGACGCGACATGGCAGTGCGCCTGAAGTACGCCGGCATAGACGCCCAAACCGTTGACAACGCCGACGACCTGCTGCATCGCATCGCGCAGCAGCCGCGCGAGGTGAGCGCGTACATCATCGCGAACTACACGTCGCTGCCGGGGTGCAAGACCGCGCTGGACGCAGCCGTGGCCGCAGGCGGCAAAGTCGAGCCCGCCACGGGAGAGGCACCCGCGCCGCGCGATTTCGGAAACCAAGGCGCCGACGGCGCGCCGGCCGGCGAAGATGCGGCGAACGGCCAAAACCCCGTGGTCATCGCGCACCTGTTCCCCGACCTGCTGAACCTGTACGGCGACGGCGGCAACGTGCGCGTGCTGCAGCAGCGCCTGGCATGGCGCGGCATCCCCGTGGAGGTCCGCCGTGTGAACCACGGCGACGCCATCGACCTTTCCGGCGTCGACCTGATCATGATGGGCGGCAGCCCCGACCGCGAGCAGAAGCTGGCCAGCGCCGACATCGTGGCCATGCGCGACCAGCTTGACGCATACGTGCAGGACATGGGCCCGCTGCTTGCCATTTGCGGCAGCTACCAGATGCTGGGCCGCGAGTGGCTGGTGGACGGCGAGAAGGTGCCCGGCCTGGGCTTGGTGGGCATGACCACGGGACGCCCCGGCACCTCGGGCGACCGGCTGGTGAACAACATCGCGCTGCGCAGCCCCTTGGCCGACGAACCCGTGGTGGGTTACGAGAACCACGCAGGCCGCACCTACCTCGACGAGGGCGTGGAGCCGTTCGGCATCGTTGTCTCGAACACGGGCCTGGGCAACAACGAGGAGACCAAGCAGGACGGCGTGCGCTACAAGAACGTGCTGGGAACGTACCTGCACGGCCCGCTTCTGGCGAAGAACCCGCAGATCGCGGACTGGCTGCTGGCTCGCGCGCTTGAGCGCAACGCCAAGCGAACCGGCCAGCCCCTAGTTGAGCTTGCCCCGCTCGACGATGCGCCCGAGAAGGCCGCGAACGCCTTCATGTGCGACAAGCTGGGAGCCAAATAGCGGCGAATCGTTGGAATGCGGGCGGGCGCGGAAGCGGCCCGGCTGCGGACGAACGCGAGCGGACGCGTAAGCCGCCTAGTCCGCATACGAACGCGAAAGCGCGGCTCCGACCCTATGCGAGGGATACGCATGGGGGCCGGAGCCGCGCTTTTTGTTTGGAATCGATTTCAAGAAAAAGAAAGCGGGCCGGACATTTCTGCCCGGCCCGCGTACATTCGTGGAGCCAACGACCGGATTCGAACCGGTGACCTGCGCTTTACGAGAGCGCTGCTCTACCAGCTGAGCCACGTTGGCACACGGCTTCTTGCGAAGCGCGAATATGAACTATACCGAAGAGCCTGTCGTTTCGCAAGGGGCAAATGCAACTTTTCGGGCGAACGAGCGGGCATTCGCCGTTTCTCCACAGGCTTGCATCCTTGCCTATGCCGCCCTCGAGAGCCGCATAGGCACGCGCTCAACCGATGCGGCCATCGCACCTGAGAGCCGCACGGACCTGCGCCCTAGCGTTGGCGCCTAGCCCGGGAGCCGCCCTGGCATGCAGCTTCGACTCGCCTACTCCTCGTCCTCGGGGACCTTCACCACCAGCACGGGAACCTGGGCCTCACGCAGCACGTAGCTGCTCACGCTGCCCAGCATGCCGCGCAGAGCGCCCAGACCGCGGCTGCCCATGATGATGAGCCCACAGCCGTTCTCCTGCGCATACTTCACGATCTGGTCGCCCGGATGCACCTCGGGCAGCAGGCAGACGCGCTTCTCGTTCATGAGCGAGCGCAAAACCCCGTCGACTTGCGCATGCAGACGCTCGGAGGCTTCTTCCGTTGCCTCCTCCATGGCGTCCGGCATGCCCATAGGGACGACGCTTTCGGCCAAATCCACACCGCGAGCCTCAAGCTTTGCCACGGCGGTTCGCTCCAGATCGACGATCTGGACGACGTGCAGCGCGAGCCCGGCGTCCTCCTTCGCGAAGCGCACGGCCTCGTCAAGCGCCGCGCAAGCGGAATCGGACCCATCGAACGGGACCATAACGGCATCGTAGAGCATTGCAACCCCCTTCTTTCACCGGTTGAACCTGGCAAGGCAAGGCGGTGTAGCGCATTGTGGCAGGCGACGAGCGCCATGCCCTGCCCCACATCCTCGGCGGCCGTGCACGCACATTCCCGCGCATCGCACACGCTTCCGCAGGCCGCCGAAGCGACTCGACGCGAAAGCGCCGCGGACCCTTCCCCATCAGGCTTTATCCCCAGTATAGCAAGAAGCCCCGCGGCAATCGCCGCAGGGCTTCCGCAAACGCCGCTCGCGCAAACGGCGTTGCCATGTTGTAACGTTTCGCGAACGCGACGGGCGAACCGCCTACGCGCCAGCGAAAGACCGGCTACACCTCCAGGTGCTTGAACGCCTCGGGCACTTCCTTGAAGCCCTTGGACTTCACGCCGCCGACGATCAGGCCGATGATCAGCCACACGATGCCGACGATGTAGGTCATCGTCTCGAAGCCGGTGAACACGTACACCAGGATGGCGATGCCGATCCAGGGGCAGATCAGGTACTTCACGATGTCGCCGAAAGTGTTGCGCTTCTTCTCGCGGATGAAGAAGAACAGGAACACGGCGAAGTTCAGCAGGATGAACGAGGCCAGGGCGCCGAAGTTCACCAGGCCGGCCAGCTGGGTCATCTTGTCGCCCATGGGGATGGACAGGCACAGGGTGACCACGCCCAGGAACACAGCGGAGAACCAGGGGGTCTGGTACTTCGGGTGAACCTTGCCGAACGCCTTCGGGATAACGCCGTCGCGGCCCATGGAGTACAGCAGGCGCGAGGAGGCCATCTGGGCGTTCATGATGTTGGCGATGCCGATGGCGATGATGTTGATGACCAGCATGATCTTGTAGAAGACCGGGCCGCCCACCAGCATGACGGAATCGAAGAAGCCCATGTCGGGATCGGTGTTGGCCCAGTCAGGCTGCACAATGGCGGCGATGTAGGTCTGGGCGACGAACACGATGATGATGGCACACAGGGCGATCAGGATGCCGCGGCCGATGTTCTTCTCGGGCTCGTGGGTTTCCTCGGCCAGCGTGGACATGCCGTCGAAGCCCAGGAAGGAAAGCGCTGCCAGCGAGATGCCGGCGGCGATGAAGTGCGCGTCGACCTCGCCCTTCTGGTAGATCGGGTCGAGCACGAAGGAACCTGCGCCGCCGCCACCCATGATGAAGTTGCAGCCGAGCGCGATGAACGCGATGACGGCCAGGACCTCGATGACGAAGATGACCCAGTCAACGCCGCGGCTCATCTGGATGCCGCGGATGTTCACGAACGTGTTGAAGGCGATGAAGACCACAGCCCACAACCATGCCGGGCTGTTGGGGATCAATGCGGTGCCCCAGTTCATGACCATGACGATGAGCAGGGACGGAACCAGGATGTAGTCCAGCAGGATCAGCCAGCCGGCGATGAAGCCGACGTGCGGGTTGATGCCGCGCTGCACGTAGGAGTACACGGAACCGGCGATCGGGAAGCGACCGGACATGCGCATGTAGCTCATGGCGGTGAACATGATGGCCACGAAGCCGATGATGTAGACCAACGGCGTCATGCCGTGGCTGTTCAGCTGAATGGAACCGAAGATGGATTGCGGGGCGATGATGACCATGAACAGGACGCCGTACATCACCACGTCCCAAAGGCCCATCCCACGGCGCAGTTCCTGCTTGTAGCCGAACTGCTCGATGTTGTCTCCGGCGTTACCCTTCGCCGGAGCTTTCTGCTCTGCCATTTCCCTTTCCTCTCTTTCTTGCAGGGGAAAACAAGCATTGCGCAGGGCCAGGAGCGCGATTCCCGGCTCTACGCAATAGCCCGTACTTTAGCACGTTAAAGCGCAGGAGTAGAGTGGATATGGCAATTCCTAGCGCCGTCGTGCGTGATTTTGGGATTGAAAGGCTACCCCATACGTGTCCAAGACGCGAAAAATGCCCGATTCCCTGGGGAAACCGGGCATTTTGCATAAGATATCGAAATCGACGACACCGGAACAGCCGTGCATTTTAGCCTCTGCTAACTAAGGCGAACGGCAGGTTTATGGCGATAAACGGTTGCGCGAACGCATAGGGTTTCGCTCGTTGCGCGGCGCGACCCGGTCAAGCCTTGCCATTTGACCGGAAGCGCCCCGGCGCCGTAAACAATCGCTGCAGCCCGCGAATCGACCAACCGGCGCCCACGGCTGAGGGCTTTACGGCTGCGGGATCAAAACGGGGAACTCGGACAGCTTCGGCGTCCCGATGCGCAGCGACACGTCGACCTCGCACGGCTCGCAGCCCTGGCTCACCTCGACGTCGCTTTGCACGGACATGTACATGTACGTTTCCACGGCATCCCAACCGGTGATGCGCATCAGCAGACGCTGCAGCTCCTTCGAGCCGTTCATGAGCGCCTGCTCGTAGTGGGTGCCACAGCAGTTCACGTACCACTTACCGTCGGGGCCGAAGGTCTCGAGCACAGGCCAGTTCAGCTCGAAATCCTTCACCAGCTGCACGCGAACGGTGATTTCAGCGGGGATCTCGATGCCGGTGCCGCACAGCTCGGCGTCGCCCATGGTGGCGTGCACGTCGCCCATCTGCAGAAGCGCGCCGGGGACGCGCACGGGGAAGTACAGGCGCGTACCCTTGGTGATCTTCTTGTTGTCCATGTTGCCGCCGTGGCTGCCCACGAAGCCGTCGATGACGTCGGGGCCGGACGGCGCGGTGCCGATGACGCCGATCATGGGGTTGATCGGGAAGCTGACCTGGTTGAACGTGGCCATGCCGTCCTTGATGGGGATCTTCTTGGTGCGATATCCGGTGGTCTCGAACAGCGGGCCGCAGTGATCGTCGGTGGCGATGGTGCCCTCGTCGGCCACCTTCACCTCGTAGATGTCGACCACGAGCACGTCGCCGGGCTCGGCGCCCTCGATGTAGACAGGGCCCGCGGCGGGATTGGCGAAACCGTACGTGTAATCAAGGTCGGCCATGGTGGTGTTCTCATCGGGAATGCGGTTGCTGAAGCAGTCCTGCGTGTTGAACTGCAGCACCTCGCCGGGCTTGGCCGTGGCGCAAGGCTTGTTGTCCTTGGAGAATTCGTAAACCTGATCGGTGATGATCTGCATGATGCCCCCTTCTTCATGGTAGCGAACACGGCTTGCCGCCGTTTCGAGCGATTGTACGCCAACGGCAGCAGGTATGCCATGGCAGGCGAGGGCCCGGCGGAGCGAGCCCGGCTGCTGGAGCAAAGGCGGAGAAGGGAAAGGGCGTGTCGCGGGCGCTGCGCTTCCTCGTCGGAAAGCCCGACGTCCAGCGCAAAGATGACGGATAAAAGAAAAGCGCGCGGTGCGAAAACGGCAAACGCAAAAAGGCGTGCCCCGCATATGCGAAGGCACGCCCTTACGACGCGTTATATAGGCACATGAGGCTCACAGCTCGAGCACGACGGCCTGCTCGAGCTCGATGCCGCTGCGCTGCGCCAGCGAATCCAGCAGCTCCGCCGCAGCCTCGGGCTCGAGCCATGCCATGCCGCAACCCGCGGAAAGCTGCCGCGGGATGGGCGCAAGGCGGCCGCGAAGGCCCCCGCCTACGGCCGCCTGCTTGAAGGCGAGCGCGTCAGTGGTGGTATGGAACGACGCCACCGCAGTCTTCACCTTCCGCCGCGCCATGGGTTAGGCGATCTCGATCACGAAATCGTCGCCGACGCGCTGCGCCGTCGCCGTGCGCTTGCGCTTCTTCGCCAGCGAGCAGATGTTATCGCGCGCCACGGTGTTGCTCACCGTCACCTTGATGGGCTCGGAGCCGCCCTTCTTCATGGCGTTCATGGTCAGGATGACCGGTTCGGGGCAGGAGAGCCCTCGGGCGTCAACTTCGATCATTGGAAGTCCTTTCGGTAAATGAACTGGTGAAATACGCTCGCAGCTTATACGCTACGCGGCGTTCTTCTGCTTGCGCACGTTCACGATGGCAATGACGAACAGCACCGCGATGCAGCACACGAGCACGATCTGGCCCGCAACGCTCGGGCCGCCCAGGACGGCGGCCTTCTCGGCGGTTGCGGCGGAGGCGGCAACGCCCGCCAGGCCGAAGTTGTGGGCGAAGGCGGCGCCGATGAGCATGCCGACGAAGGTGACGGCGGCGTCGCAGGAGCCCTGGCCTGCCAGGGTCATCTGGCGCAACGGGCAGCCGCCGGCCAGCGTAGCACCGAAGCCCACGGCGTACAGGCCCAGGATATTCCACAGGTGCTGGGAGTGGGCGATGGGCTGGCCATCGAAGCTGAGCTTGAAGCCGCCGGTGGCCAGGTTGAACACCACCATGACCACGAACAGGCCGGCGATGGGAAGCATCAGGTCGAAGTCGCGCATGAGGAAGATGTTGCGGACGGAGCCGGCGAAGCAGATGCGGACCTTCTGCGCTAGGGCGCCGATCACGAGAGCGGTCACCAGGGCGATGAGCACGGGAGCGTGCTTGGAACCCGGGCCGGCCTGGCTGACGGCGAACACGCCGGCGAAGACGCTGATGCACAGGCCGATGATCAGCAGCGCGGGCAGGACGGCGCCGGCCGTCTTGTTCGTGTCATGCTCGCGGCCCAAGGAGTAGCCCTTCTTCAGGAAGAACGTGCCCGTGGCAACGCCCAGGACGAAGCCGATGAGGCCGACCCAGGCGTTCAGGTCGCCGGCAGCCATGCGCAGCACCATGCGAAGCGGGCAGCCCAGGAAAATGAGGGCGCCGATCATCATGATGAAGCCCAGGACGAATCGGGTCATGGGGGAAGAACCAGCCGTGGAGCGATACTCGCGCGTGGCCAGGGCGATCAGGAACGAGCCGACGACCAGGCCGACGACCTCGGGGCGGAAGTACTGCACCGTCTCGGTGGTCTGCAGCTTCATGGAGCCCGCCATGTCGCGGATGAAGCACGCGGCGCACATGGCCATGTTGGCGGGGTTGCCGGAGAAGGCCAGAAGCGCCATTCCGAGGCCGACCAGCACGCCGACCAGGGCCAAGCCCTTTTTGCTATTGAGGAAATCCAAGGAAGTCCCTTTCTATATGTAAAGATGAATCGTTCGCATTCGATCCTCCGTCGCGCATGCGCACGCACGGGCTGTAAGCCCGCGGGGACGACAAGGCAGAACACGCCCAAAACGCCATTCGAAACGGAAAACAATGCAAGCCGCGTCAAAGCGCGGCGAAATCGACGCCTAGCAGAATGCGTCGGATGCGGGCAGAAAGCCCGTGGCAGAATGATCGCGCTAGCAGAATTTGCGCAAGCAATGCCGTATTGTAAGAAGAGGTTGCTTCCCTGTCAAAGGCGGCAGGCGCTAATCCTCCCCGAGCGGCAGGAAGGGCGTTTGCGCAAGCGTCGCTCATAAGGTTTGCCGAGGAATCGCCCATAGGGTCCTCACGGCATTGCCGCAGCCTCGCCTATAGGGTTCCGCTGAATCGCCTGCGAGATGCCGCGGAATCACCTATAAGGTCCCCATATCTTCGTCGCAGCCTCGCCTGTAGGGACCCCTTTAGCGTTGCCAAGCCGTCGTACCGAAGCGCCATCCAATTGTGAAGGTTCTGTGATAGGAAAGCATTTGCTTGCATCACGGCGGGATGACGCGTATAGTTCTTTCTCGCAGCTTTTCCGAAACATTCAGTTCCGCGAAAAGCGGGTCACATATTGCGGGGTGGAGCAGTCTGGTAGCTCGCCGGGCTCATAACCCGGAGGCCGTAGGTTCAAATCCTGCCCCCGCGACCAATCGTTATCGCATGCCAGAGACTATTTTCTCTGGCATGCGTTTTTGTTTGTTGAGGGTTGTCGAAAGACCTTGGAGCCGAATTGGAGCCGAATGGGTCGAGAAGGGGCAACCAGATTTGCCCTCTGCAAGCACGAATGACCACTGTTGACCAAGGAGCCGAATCGTCGCCGAAGTGGATTTGAGGCGAAACCGGGCAAAGATTGACTAGGTCTGAAGGTTCGAGTAGGTTCTAGCAAGGTTCGAGTAAAATGAGCCGCAATTGGCCTGGCCGCAAAGCCCAGGACCACCGAGGGCAGGGGAAGTCCCCTGCCACTTTTTGCACGAAGGCTTTTGGTTCTTGAGATTTCCCAGATAAATGGAGAGTCGCAGGGACCGGGACCCGCGATACCGCGGGCGCTCCCGACCTCTACTTCCTAACCTCCCAGCGGGAGCGGCTTTCATAGAGAACGATAACACACGGTGCAATCTCATGGCGACAAGTGCTTTCCAAAGAAAAGACCCGCCGGTGTGCATCGTTGAGAGACCAGGCGGGTTTACTGTCGCCGATGATATCACAGGCCGGCTCATGTGATTACGCAGAGGGAAATAGGCACGGTAGTATAATTCTCAGAACTGGTTCAAAGGAGCTCGCATGCAACTGCCGATAACAGTAGATTCCCCAGAGGTTTTCGCTTCCGAGAAGGAGACCTATTACTTCGACCGCAAGAGCGCGCGCAAAGATGCTGCCGAGATCGCTAAGCATATCGCTGCCTTTGCGAATGCAGCAGGGGGCAAGCTTGTTATCGGAATCGAGGATGACGGAACGATAACCGGATTCAAGAGGGACGGTGCCCGTGAGATTGAGGATTTCAAGCAGGCTTCCATAGTGGATTGCGTGCCTTCTCCGGTTGTTTCCTGTCGCGAGATACCTACCACTAACACAAACGGCGAGGATGATCTAATTCTCGTTCTTGACGTTGCTGCCTCGACCGACCATGTTATCGCCAGGAAGAAGGACAACGAGGTCTTTCTGCGCCAGAGGGACAAAAGCGTAAGGCTCGACCGCGAGCAGGTTCGTGCTCTCGAGTACGACAAGAACCAGCGCAACTTCGAGGAAGAAGTCTGCGTTCGTTCGTCCCTTGATGATGTTGACCATGAGGTCCTAGTTCGGTACAAGGCATTTCTCGACACCGACGTTAGCGACGAACAGTTGCTTCGCAGCAGGGGATTCCTTGTCGACGGCCATTTGACGAATGCCGGCGTTCTTCTGTTCTCGGAAAACCCAACGCGGTTTCTTCCATGTGCCAGGGTGCGGGTGCTTAAATATGAAGGCAGCGCAAAGGCAACAGGAAGCCGGATGAACCTTGTTAAGGACCGGACGTTCGACGGCCCCATTCCGCGTGTCATCGACGAGGCGAAGACGATGATATCCGCCCAGCTTCGTGAGTTCCAGTTCCTGGGTGACGATGGGGTATTCAAGGTGATTCCCGAATATCCGGAGTTTGCCTGGTTCGAGGGACTGGTCAACGCCGTCACCCATCGCAACTACGCTATTTCCGGTGATCATATCCGGGTCTCCATTTTCGACGACAGGATGGAGATTCAGAGCCCGGGAAAGCTTCCCAATATCGTCACCTTGGACAACATGCGCAATACTAGGTATTCGCGAAATCCTGGTATCGCCCGCGTTTTGGCGGAGATGGGTTGGGTCCGAGAGCTCAACGAGGGCGTTCAGCGAATCTACGACGAGATGCAGAGTTTTTTCCTGAATGACCCCATTTTTACCGAGCCAAACGACGCATCAGTCATGCTCACGCTTGAAAACAGCATTACCTCAAGGGCGATGCGTCGCGATGATGCGCTTGCAGGAAATATCGGCCAAGATGTAATCGATGAGCTAAGCGAATACGAGCTTGCTGCATTGCAGTACATCTACGCAAAAGGAAGCATAACCGTTAGGGAGCTTTGCTCTCAGCTCAATCGAAGCGTAAAAATTGCGAGGCCGGTGCTTCGCGGACTCGCCAACAAAGGCGTTATCGTCTGGCATGGGTCAAGCCCAAAAGACCCCTCACAGCATTACACGCTCAAGTGAGCTTGCCCAATGCAGGGCTAATTTTACTGAGCTGGTTCGAGCAGGTTCGAGTAAGTCCTAGTAGGTTCGAGCAAAGGGGCTTCATCTTGCCTTAACCAAAGGGCACGAGGCTAGCTTACTCGTTTTTACCGGTTCTGGTAGGTTCTAGTAAGGTTCGAGTAAGGACACCTACTTCCGAATGACGGTTTTCGCGATGTTGATAGCCGCCTTCGCTACTTCAGGGCCTTTTTCTTGATGACAGGTACAACTTTGGGTGCCACCGCTTTGACGGCCAACGCGCCTGTTCCAAGAACTCCCACTGCTGCTCCCTTTTCCTTTGCTTGAGCACGGTGGTATTCGCAGACGGGTACCTTGGTTCCCTCGGGAAGCTCTTTTTTGCAGATGACGCACCTACTCATCGGATGCCCCTTCGTTCTCTTCTTCGCCCGATAGGAGTTCCTTTGGCTCCTCGGGAGGCTCAAGCTCCATAGTCTTGACGGATTTCGCTATGACATGAAAACCGTTGACGATTTGTCCGCGATCCTCGTTGCTAAAGCTGTTAATTTGCAGCAGGATTTGCTTGTCGTCCAGCTTGTTCGAGAGGACAAACCCCTTGAACTGTTCGAGGGACAACCTTGCTGCGTCGTCTTCGCCAAGAAGACTGTACGCGGCATATTCCGTACGCGACATCATGGCGATGGCGGTAAGCGCGGTCATGGCATTATTTCCTGCCAGGCCTTTGGCTTTCGAGCTGCCCTTGCCTTTGAGGAGCTTGACCTGAACTTTGAAGTTCTCTTCAAGCAAACAACGCGCTTCGGTTGCATCGGCAGCGATGCTGAGCATTTTGAGTTCGCGTAAACGGGCGCCTTGCATGAGAGCGGCTTGTTGCAGCTGTGCCCAGACGCTGTTTGCCTTTGCAATTCTGTCCGCTTGACCTTCGAGGCGAAGAGCGCTGACTTCTTCGGAGACGGCCTCAATCTTGCGCATCATTTCGTTTATGTTGGCTTGATTTTGCACCGCATAGACGGTTGGCAACATGTCCTTCGGAACGTCTTCGGTGTGGATACGTGCCTTTTCGTAAACCTGTCCGTTGTCTACGCGACGAAGCTGGGGAAGCAGCTCGCCAGATTTTCTCTCGACGCTGAAGACGAGTTCGCCCTTCTTCATCAGCTCTTCAGCCTTCTTTGAGAAATCGGCAGCGTACTTGTTTTCGCTGCGGCCGATTGTCTTCATGATGGCTTCGTAGATGACTGGTGCGAACTGCGCCATACGTTCTGCGTCGGTAAGGAATTCGACAATCTTTGCGTTGTCCTCGGGTTTCAAGAGATTTATTCCGTTATCAAAGACGGAGGCTTGGGGGATTATCACCTTGGTGGGCTGCGTCGCGGGAGGCATGGCGCTTAGGGGCATCAGGGCATCTTCGCTTACGCAGCCGCAATAAGGGCATCGCTTCGCTTTGTCTGAAATCCTGGTACCACACTCGGGACAGGTAGCCATTGCCATAACTGCTCTCGCTTTCTGTTCGCGCTGTTACGGTTAATTCTATCGTTGAACTGACTGCAAGATGCGGATACGAGGACAGTTTGGCGTGATGCTGGGGCGTGTGGTTCCAGCCGGCGGCCTTGAACTCGAAGGCGTCTATCTCGCAGGGGTGGGTGCCTTCGAAAACTTTGGCGGTCTTGCCGGTCTTGGCCCAGCAGACGCCTTGGAAGTCAGCCGGATCGGGGCTGGCAGACCAATGCTTGCAGTGAGCGCAGTCGTGCTCGCCCTTGTAGGGGAACATAAAGCCCTCCAGCTTGGCCATCGCTCCGGTCTAGCACCTTGATGTGTGTGGGCGTAGATTTGCAGCAAGACGTCGGGCTTGGTGTGGCCGGTGAGCGACTGCGCGGTAGAAGTGTCCACGCCGCAGTTCACGATGAGGATGGTGGCGAAGGTATGCCGCATGGTGTGCAGCGTGGCAAACTCGGGTACGCCCAAGCGGTCGCGGTTGTTGCGCCACCAGCGCTCGTAGGCGGACGACAGGATGTGCGTCCCCTTGGAGTTGTGGCAGATGGGGCGGCCCTTTGACCAGCGTAAACCGCGCGCCTTGAAGTAAGCCTGCTGCCTTGAGCGCCACTCAAGCAGTACCGCCTTTGCTGCCGGCATCAACGGTATTGTGCGGGTCTCCTTGGTCTTGGTGCTCTTGCGCTCCTGGGTGTCGCGCTCCATGGAATGCCTCACGTGCAGGGTGCTCTCACCCTCGTCGTACTCCATCCAGGTGAGCGCCAGCATCTCGGAAAGCCGCATGCCGGTTGTCATCAGCAGGAACAGGCCCGTCTCGAAGGCATCCATGTCGTGGTCCAACAGGTTGGCCATGACGGCCTCGGCCTGCTCTACGGAAAGCGGCTCCTTCTCCTCGGTGTCGCGCTGGGGTGCCCTCACGTCCTCGGCCTTGAAGATGTTGGCATCGACGCAACCCTTGCGACGTCATCTCCCGACAACTATTCCTTCCCTGCCGCATAGCACGCAATTAATGCCGCAACGCGTTCGTTTTCCAAATCGAAACAATTCTGCAAACTGGCTTCGGTAGCGTTTTCCCTGTCATATACGCGAGGAAAGAGTATGCGTTGGGGAGACTCCTCTTTCGGTTCTCCTGAACGCATGCGCTCTTCCCGATAGGGAAAGGGAAAGGCCATGGAGGATTTCCTTACATCGTTCTTCATCACGCCGTTCACCGGACTTGCGGAGGGAATCGCCACCGCTACCAGCCCGCTTGACGTCATCGATGCCGTCGATGGCTTCGTGTGGGGCCCTATCATGATTTTGCTGCTGCTTGGCACGCACATCTTCATGACCATCCGCACCGGCTTCATCCAGCGCAAGATCGGCACCGGCATCAAGCTGTCCGTCACCAAGGATGACCCCTCCAACGCCGACGGCGACATCACCCAGTTCGGCGCGCTGACCACGGCCCTTGCCGCCACCATCGGAACGGGCAACATCGTCGGCGTGGGCACGGGCCTGCTGTTCGGCGGCCCGGGCGCCATCTTCTGGATGTGGGTCACCGGCATCCTGGGCATCGCCACGAAGTACTCCGAGGTGTTCATCGGCGTGAAGTACCGCGTGAAAGACCACTCCGGCAAGATGCTCGGCGGGGCCATGTACGCCCTTGAGCGCGGCTTCAAGAATAAGAAGGCCGGCCGCATCCTGGCCATCCTGTTCGCCCTGTTCGCTTCGTTGGCAGCCTTCGGCATCGGCGCCTCCACGCAGTCGAACTCCCTGGCAGATGCGCTGTACAACACCTCGCTTATCGACGGCAAGGCCATCCCGCAGTGGCTGGTGGGCGCCGTGGTGGTGGCTCTCGTGGCCATCGTCATCCTGGGCGGCATCAAGTCCATCTCCAAGGTGTGCGAGAAGCTGGTCCCCGTCATGGCCGTCTTCTACGTGGTGTGCTGCCTGATCATCATCGGCATGAACGGCCAGTTCCTGGGCGAGGCGATCCGCCAGATCATCGTGGGTGCCTTCACCCCCGCAGGCGCCGCCGGCGGCGCGGTGGGCTCGACCATCACCCTGGCCCTGCAGTTCGGCTTCAAGCGCGGCATCTTCTCCAACGAGTCCGGCCTGGGCTCCGCCCCGCTGGTCGCCTCCTCCGCCACCACGAAGAACCCCGCACGTCAGGCGCTGGTTTCCATGACCGGCACGTTCTGGGATACCGTCGTGGTGTGCGCCATCACGGGCCTTATGCTCATGACCACGCTGCTGGCCAACCCCGAGCTTTCCACGGCCATCGCTAACGGCACCATCTCCTCGGGCGCCGGTCTTGCGACCGCCGCGTTCGAGAAGATCCCCGTGTTCGGCCCCCTGGTGCTGCTGATTGGCCTGGTCACCTTCGCATATTCCACCATCCTGGGCTGGAGCCAGTACGGCAACCGCGCCATCAGCTACCTGCTGGGCAAGAAGGCCGTCCTCCCCTACTACATCGTGTTCCTGCTGTTCGTATTCTGGGGCTGCATAATGGTCGGCGATGCCGCCGGCAGCGCCACGGTCTCCAACCTCAGCTCCGTGGTATGGAATGTGGCCGACGTGATGAACGCGCTCATGGCCATCCCGAACTGCATCGCGGTCCTGGGCCTGTCCGCCATCATCGCCCGCGAAACGAAACACTACGTGTACGACCACAACCTGGAGGAAGTCGACAAGACCGAGATTCCGCAATACCACGAGAAGTAGAGCGCTTTTACATCTCCGCACATGGTGAAGGGGTTCGTATTCGAGCCCCTTCACCTTTTTGCCCAAAACCACCCTGATTCAACAGCGGAGGGCGCGCGAACATGGGAACGGAAGCGCGTTCATACGGCACCCGAATCACACCGACGACGCGCGCCATGTTTATTCTCTTTTCTGGACGCGTTCGGCTTTCAAAGTGCGCATTCAATTTCTCGTTGCCCCCCTGCCCACGCGAACCGGTGCGGACGATAAGCCCTATAATTACCTGCTGTGAAAACGCCGTCTAGGCGGCAGGAGGGGGGCAAAAGCCATGAGAAGGGTCCACGTCCAGACCGTCAGCTTCGCAAACACCGCGATAACGCTTGCGCTTGGCATCGCATGCGCCATCCTGTTTTGGCAGGGGCGGGCGCAGTTCGAGGTGCTGCAACAGGCAACCGAGGCATACATCTCCTGCGAGAACGATGCCCAGCAAATGCAAGACAGGTCGGATTATCTGACCGAGCAGGTTCGCCTGGTCACCATGACCGCCAAACCGGAATATATCGATAGCTACTTCTCCATGGCCAACGACAACGAGCAGTTCGACGAGGCGTTTGCGGACCTTAAAAGCCGGTTTGAGGGAACCGACGCATACGAATCGCTACGCACCGCGATGGACGAATCGAACGAGCTGATGAACACCGAGTTCTACGCCATGCGTCTGATCTGCGAGGCGAACGGCATCGATCCCTCCCCGTGGCCCGAAATCGCATCGTGCAAGATCAGCGATGAGGATTCGCGCACGTCTCACGACAGCATGATTTACGAGGCACAGAACCTCGTCTCTGATTCCAAATACCAGGAAGCGAAGGATTCCATCAACAGCCACACCAGCGATTGCATCGCCAAGGTAACCAATGCCACAATAGGCAGCCAAAACCGTGCCGCTTCCGTATTCGATGGCATTTATGGCACGATCGAGGCATGCGTGGCGATCTACATCGCCCTGACGTTGGTCATCTGCGCGCTCGTCCGTCGCGCCATCGTGAAACCCCTTCTGAGCTTCGGCGACAGCATCAAGGCCAACCAGCTGTTCCCCGTGCAGGGCGCGGGCGAGCTGCAGGTGCTGGCGGAAACGTACAACCGTGTGTTCACGGAAAACGAGACCACGCACATGATCGTCAAGCATCAGGCAGAGCATGATCCGCTGACCGACCTGCTCAATCGCGGGTCCTTCGACAAGGCCCTGAAACTCCACGATGACGGCGAGCATGATTTCGCACTCATCTTGGCCGATGTGGACCTGTTCAAATCCGTCAACGATACCTTCGGCCACGCCGTGGGAGACCAGATTCTCAAGCGCGTATCCAGCCTGCTGCAGGTGGCATTCCGCAACACCGATTTCGTGTGCCGCATCGGCGGCGACGAGTTCGCCGTTATCATGGCGGACGTGACCAGCGACCTGCAATATGTCGTTCAAGAGAAAATCGACTTCGTGAACAAGGAGCTATCGAAGCCTATAGACGGCATGCCGCAGGTGACGCTGAGCGCGGGTGCAGCGTTCGCCAATCGCTCCAACCACGGTGACAACATTTACAAGGATGCCGACGACGCGCTGTACCACACGAAGGAAAGCGGGCGCGGCGGCTGCTCTTTCTATAGCAAGTTCTAGCATCTGAACTGGGATGATATACAGACTGTAAGCAGCCTCGCCCATATCGCGTAACTGAACGCAGCGAAGGGCCTTGCCGGCGTCGACAGCATCGGCAAGGCCTTTCTGCTTGTATGCCTTGTTTTGCAAAGCATCCTTCATATGGATGCACGGGGACCGACGGAAGCGAAAGATCGCCCCTCTCGTCGCGCCGCGTCGGGAGGACGCTGATGCGAATCTACAAGGTTTCGTCAACCATGCTGCGGGTTTGAGCCGGAACCAAGGCCGGCTGCGGTGCAAGGTTTCGACGACAACGCATGGCGCTCCCGGCAAGGGCTCTGCAAGTTCGCGTCGGTATGCTGGTTCGTTAAACACCTAGCGAACCAAGGAGGCGCCATGGGAACGGGCTTTGCAGCTTGCATATCGGGAACACTTCATGAAAACGATTTCGGCAGGACGCTGTCGCGAGCACGAATCCGGATACCGTCAAAAGATCGGGGAGCGCGGCAACCGCAGCGCCCCAACGAGCAATCGATCCCCCATCCGTATGCGCAACGGCGCCGTCGCATCGCATCGGCGCACCGATTCGCCCTGATCGCCGTCTTGCTCGCATGCGGAATCGCCGCCGGTTCGCCGCCGGCTCCCGCCTTCGCCGAAAGCGAGGTCGGGCATTTGCTGGTAGGCGCCAGGATTGACTACGCCGGCTACAGCACCACGTGGATGAGCGTCGATGGAAACGCCGCCTATTGCGCCACGCCCATGCTTGCCACTCCTCGGTCGGGACCATATGCGAAAGCCCCCATCAACGCCCCGAGCGGCAGAAGCGCCGAGGCCGCCGCAGACCTGTGGTTCGGGTACGGCAGCCCCGGGTTCGATAAAACGCTATGGCCTTCCACCTGGTACGACGGCGGGGAGATGACCGAGGCTCGCTATGCCGCGCTCACGCATATCCTGCTTTCGGACACGTACTCGTCCAGCAGCGCCTCGGCGCTGTACGGATGCAGCGAGTCCTTCCGATCATGGGCGCAGCGCCAAGTCATCGGGTTCGACTCCCACGGCGCGCTTATCAACGCTGCGGCAACCGGCCGCCGCATAGCAGAGAGAGCAGCCGAAGTCCCCGCAGCATTCTCGGCCTTCCAGGTCTCAACCGGCAACGCAACCCAGTGCGTGGTGTCATTCACTTACACGGCCCAGGGGTCGCTCGAGCTGACGAAGGCATCCTCCCAACCGCGCATAACCGAGGGAAATCCCTTGTATTCCCTGGAAGGAGCGAAGTTCGGCATCTTCCGCGATGAGGCCTGCAGCGACCTGGCGCGCACCCTTGTTTGCGATGCGGAGGGACGGGCAAAAGCCGACGCGCTGCCGACAGGCGCCTACTGGGTTCGCGAGCTGCAAGCCCCCTTGCATATGGCGGCAAGCACCAGCGTCTTCCCCGTAGAGGTCAAGGACCGTCAAACCGCGCACGTGAACAGCGGGAAAGTGGAGAACGCGCCTCAAACGGCACGGCTCGACATGTTGTTGCGAAAGCTGGACGCGGACAGCCGATTCGCCGCACCGCAGGGGAACGCAAGTCTGGCAGGAGCGGTGTTCACCGTGCGATATTTCGCGCAGCTGGAATCGCCTCCAAGCGAAGGCGACGGCAACGTTTCAGCGAATCCCCTGTTCACCTGGGAATTCTGCACTGATGAGCTTGGCGAAGTGCACCTATCGGACGCGACGAACATGGAGCGTTACCACATAGGCGGCGACGAGCTTCCTCGCGATTCCATGGGGTTTTGCGCGCTTCCTATAGGCACTTATACCATCGAGGAAACGAAGGCGCCGCAAGGCTACGAGAAATATCCCAAGACCGCCGTCATCACGGTAACCGCCACGGGCGATGGCGAGCACGACTGCACCGTCTTCTTCGCTTCCGAAGAAGGCTCCGACCAGGGCGTTTCCGTGCATGAGAAGATTCTTCGCGGCGGCATTGCCGTGTCGAAAACGGATGCTGAGCTTCATGGAATTGCCGCGATAGGCGGCAACGAAGAGCTTGCATGGGCGCCCACCCTTGATGGCGTGCTTTTCGAGATAGTCAACGCTTCGCCCAATAGTGTGAACGTTAACGGGGAATGGAGCGCTCCCGGGCAGGTTGTCGACGTGATCGAAACGCAATGGGACGAAGAGCACAAGGAACACCGAGCGCAAACCGGCTCCGATGCCTTGCCATTCGGCACCTATTCCGTTCGCGAGATCGCCGCGTCTAACGGCTACCTCTTGTCGGATGGAAGCCCTAGAACCGTAGAAGTGCACGCAGCCGGAGAGCTCGCCGAAGCGGATACGAATGGGAATCCTCTTTCGTTCTCCAACCAGGTGATTAGAAACGATTTGGAGCTATATAAGATCAGGGAAGGCGATAAAAAACCTTTGCAGGTGGCGTTTTCCCTAACCAACCTTGCAACCGGCGAGAAGCATGTGCTGGTGTGCGACGAAAATGGGCACGCATCCACCGAGAACCGCTATGCCAAGCACGCGGAAAACGCCAACGGCAACGATCGCCTGCTAGAGACCGAACGCATAGCCACAAGCGATATGGACCCGACGGCGGGCATATGGTTCGGTTGCGGTAGCGATGGCAGCACCGCTGCACCGAACAACGACCTTGCGGCGCTGCCCTACGGGCGATACCTGCTAGAAGAGCTGCCATGCGATACGAATAAGGGATACGACCTGTTCAGCGATGTAATCGATATCAACCACGACCCCTCGGAGCCATCGGTAGTATCGAAAACGGTGACGAATCGCCTTATTGAGGAGAGCGATGACGGACCGGAAAACGATGCCAAGGAGACAAAAGAGAGTAAAACACCCAAGGATGCTGCGGGCAAATTGGCGGAAACCGGAGATTGGGCAGCACTGCCGACAACGCAGCTTCTTGGCGCCGCCGCATTAGCCGCACTTGCCCTGGTTGCCGCGCGTGTGAAGGGCGGCAACCAGGCGCAAGGAGGACGCTATCAGCGAAGAAGGCGCCGCAAGTAGCCTAGATCAGGCTGACGAGCAGCTCGTGGATGCGCAGGTCATCATCCAATTCGGGATGGAATGACACGCCAAGCTGATTCCCGTAGCAAACGGCTGCTATGCGATCGTCCACGGTGGCAAGCACCTTGACATCTTCAGATACCGCTTTAATGAACGGGGCGCGAATGAACGTCATGGGGATATCGGCGGTTTCGCCATCCGGCACGCCGGGCAACCCCGCGCAGGGAGCAACGGTGCGGAAGCTCCCCAGCTGGCGGCCGTACGCGTTGCGGCGAACCGTCACCGGCAACGTTCCGATAGCACCCGGCGCGGTTGCGCCCGCGGAAACGGGGCCGTTCGGGTCGCCGGCGGCGGGAACGCCCTCTTCGACGTTTTGCGCCAGCAAGATCAAACCAGCGCACGTGCCCAGTACCGGCAGACCAGCCGCCACGCGGGACTTCAGCGTATCGAGCATGCCCAGCTCGCGCAGCATCTTCGCTTGGGCCGTGCTCTCGCCCCCGGGCAGCACCAGGGCATCGTAGGGCTGTTCGACATCGGGCCCCTGACGAAGCTCAACGCATTCGCAACCCAGCTTCGCCAGCGCGCGCTCATGCTCGATAAACGCCCCCTGAACAGCCAAAACAGCGATTTTCTTAGACATAGGGAAACCTTCCGGTCACATCAAGTCAAAAGCCACCCGTTCAAGACATCGCAGGTGGCGTCAAAATCAGCGAGGGCCGCTGCGGTGCGTCGTATTGCGCCGAAGCAAGCGGGCATTGGCCTTTGGGCCATGCCCGCGCAGCTGAGGTGCAAGACGGCGTGCCGCAGCGGCCCGCAGCGTCGGGTCAGTCCGTTTTGCCGGAAGGCAAAACGGAACCACGAGGCCCGCAGCGTCGAGCCGATTCGTTTTGCCGTAGGCGAAACGAAACCATTACTTGCCGCGCTCCGCCATGAGGAGGGCGATCTCGCTCTCGTTGATGCCGACCATGGCCTCGCCCAAGTCCTCGGAAAGCTCGGCGATGAGCTTGGCGTCGGTGTAGTTCGCCACCGCCTTCACGATCGCCTGCGCGCGCTTCTCGGGGTTGCCGGACTTGAAGATGCCGGAGCCCACGAACACGCCCTCGGCGCCCAGCTGCATCATGAGCGCAGCGTCGGCCGGAGTGGCAACGCCGCCGGCGGCGAAGTTCACGACAGGCAGCTTGCCGTTCTCGTGCACGTATTTGACCAGTTCAACGGGCACCTGCAGCTGCTTGGCGGCCTCGAACAGCTCGTCGGCGCGCAGGTTCTGGATGCGGCGGATCTCGGCGTTCATCATGCGCATGTGGCGCACGGCCTGCACCACGTCGCCCGTACCGGGCTCGCCCTTGGTACGGATCATCGTGGCACCTTCGGCGATGCGGCGCAGCGCCTCGCCCAGGTCGCGAGCGCCGCAGACGAACGGCACGTTGAATCGGGTCTTGTCGATGTGGTACGTGTCGTCGGCCGGGGACAGCACCTCGGACTCGTCGATGTAGTCGATATCGATGGCCTGCAGCACCTGGGCCTCCACGAAGTGGCCGATGCGGCACTTTGCCATAACGGGGATGGACACGGCCTCCTGGATGCCCTTGATCATCTTCGGGTCGCTCATGCGGGACACGCCGCCGGCGGCACGGATGTCAGCGGGGATGCGCTCGAGCGCCATGACGGCGCAAGCACCAGCCTGCTCGGCGATGTGCGCCTGCTCAGGCGTGGTGACGTCCATGATGACGCCGCCCTTCAGCATCTGGGCAAGCTGGCGGTTCAGGGCAACGCGCTCTTCGGCGGTTTGAGGCTCGGTCATTTCCTACTCCTTCTCTGAGAATGTGAATGCCCGAAGATTACGCTTCATCTGGTTATGGTAGTATGCCCAAAACTATTTCTTTTTATATGACCAGATGTTCCACGTGAAACAACCGGGGAAAGTGATGGCGAACAAGTGTTCTTCTATGATATGGAATCGCGTGGTGACCTGAGCCTTTACGAATACCTGTATCGTTGCATCCGTCATGACATCGCGCATGGAAAAGTAGAGCCCGGGCAGAAATTACCCTCGAAACGCGCGCTGGCGAAGCAGCTGGGCGTCAGCCTGATCACCATCGAAGCCGCATACGACCAGCTCGTCGCCGAAGGCTACATCCGCTCGCGCGAGCGCTGCGGTTACTATGCGTGCGACCTTGCACCCGCCGCCAAGATCGAGGAACCAGGAAGCGCGCAGCACCGAACCGAGACGACGATCGCGCCCGCGAGACGCGAGCGCGATAATCACGCCGCAGGCCTGAACAACCAGCAGCTTCTTTCGCAAGAGAAGGGGCGCCTAGAAGACTCACCCGGACATCGACCGACCGTCAACCCGGACACCCAACCGGCTGGCCCCACTGCACCCCACGCTCAAAACATCCCATCCGATGCGCCGCTGCTTGCGGATTTCACGCACAGCACGCTGGCGACCACCATGCTCCCCTACTCCGCTTGGGCAAAAGCCGTTCGGCAGACGCTTTCGGACGAATCGGCGGCATCGCTGGCCGAAGCCGCTTCCGCGGCGGGGTCACCCGAATTGCGAAGCGCCATCGCCGACCACCTGCGACAGTATCGTGGGATGGACGTGTCGCCCGACCAAGTGGTCATAGGCGCCGGATCGCAAACGCTCTATCAACTGTTGGTGCAGCTGCTAGGGCGCACGAGACGCTACGCGGTGGAAGATCCTGGATATCCCCTGCTCACGCGCATGTACGAGCAACAAGATGCGCAGGTGGCGCATATCGGGCTGGACGATTCCGGCATCGACATCGATGCGCTGGAAACTTCCGACGCATCGGTCGCCCACATCATGCCGTCGCACCAGTTCCCCACCGGGATCGTCACCACCGCGGCTCGACGCCGCGAGCTTTTGAACTGGGCGCGCGAAGGAGACCGCTACCTGATCGAGGACGACTACGACTCGGAGTTCCGCATGGCCGGGCGACCCATCCCCTCGCTGTTCGGCATCGATGCCGCCGAACGTGTGCTGTACCTCAACTCGTTCGCCAAAAGCCTGGGCGCGGCCTTTCGCATGGCGTATCTGGTGCTGCCGCCGCAGTTGGCGCAGCGTTTCCGCAAACAGCTCGGCTTCTATGCGAACACCGTCAGCCCGCTCGACCAGCTGGCATTGGCTCGCTTCATCGAGCAAGGCCATTACGACCGTCACGTGAACCGCCTGCGCACCCATGCGCGCAAAACGCAGGATGCCCTGGTCAACGCCTTGCGCGAAGCCTTTGGCGAGCGCATTGCGTTCGCCGGGCTCAACGACGGCCTGCATTTCATCATGCAACTGGAAAGCGAACGCGGCGAACGCGAATTTGCCACCGCTGCCGAAACCGCCGGCATCCGCATCGCCCCGCTGTCGAGTTTCGCCGGCACGGCTTCGCTAATCGGCGCCCCGACCGGTACCAAGTCGCAGGCAAACACGGCGAGCGAAACTTCCCCCGCGCGCTTCATCCTGCGAAGCGACAGCATCTCGATCGAGGAAGCCCCCGCCGTTGCAAACGCGCTTGCGAAGGCGTGGGCATAAGCCAGCACCGCAAACGATTCGCAGATCCCGCCCGCGACCCCGATGCCGCGAGCGCCCGAAGGCGCCCGAGAGTAACCCTCACCACCGCAAAGCGCCCGCAAACGTCTAGGGGTAGCCCCGCCGCCGCAAACGATTCGCAAATCCCGCCCAAACGCAAAAAAGCGCGAGCCGAGGGCATACCCAGCTCGCGCTTCAACGGCATATCAAGCAAACGCTACTCAGCGTCGTAGGACTCCTTGAGCGCCTTCAAGGCAGGCAAGCTGTTCTCGATGGTCTCGCGGGCGATGCAGTAGCTCATGCGCACCCAGCCCGGGACGCCGAAGCTGTCGGAGGGCACGATGAGCAGCTCGTGCTGCTTCGCACGGTCGCTGAACGCCTGGGCGTCGGGTTCAAGCGCGCGCACCCACAGGTAGAACGCGCCGTCAGGCTGCACATACTCGTAGCCCATCTCGTCCAGAGCCTCGGTCAGGATTCGACGGTTGGTGGCATAGGCCTCCACGTCGGATGGCTCGTCGACGCACGCCGCGGCAACGCGCTGGAACAGCACCGGCGCGCAGATATAGCCATGCGCGCGGCCTGCGCCGGCAACGGCGAAGAACACGCGGTCGGCCTCTTCGGCATCCATGGTGTCGGAAACGTACACGTAGCCCACGCGCTCGCCCGGCAGGCTGAGCGCTTTGGAGTACGAGTAGCACACCAGCGTGCGGGGATAGATGGTGGGAACGTAGGGAACCTCCACACCGTAGGTGATCTCGCGATACGGCTCGTCGCTGATCAGGTAGATCGGGTGGCCGATCTCCTTGCCCTTCTCCTCGAGCATGGCGGCCAGCGCCTCCAGGTTCTCGCGCGTGTACACCGCGCCCACCGGGTTGTTCGGCGAGTTGATGATGACTGCCGCGGTCTTCTCGTTGATGGCGGCGCCCATGGCCTCCACGTCAAGCTGGAAGCTGGGAACCTGCGTGGGAACCTCGACGATGGAGCAGCCCATGGTCTCGATCCACACCTTGTACTCGGGGAAGTACGGGCTGGGGACGATGACCTCGTCGCCGGCGTTGGTGACGGCGCCCAGGCTGATGGCGATGGATGCGGCGGCGCCCACCGTCATATACACGCGACCCGCCTTCGCCGGGATGCCATAGCGGCGAGCGATGCTGTCGGCGATGGTCTGACGGACGGCGGGGATGCCGGCAGCAGGGGAATACGCGTGCAGCTCGACCGGCGGCAGCTTCATAAGCTCCTCGATGGTGTCGGTCACCTTCTGCGGCGCAGGCACGCTGGGGTTGCCGATGGAGTAATCGAACACCTTATCGTCGCCGATCTCGGCCTTGCGCTTCAAACCGTAGGCGAACAGCTCGCGGATTGCGGAGGGCGCATTTCCCAGGCCATACATTCTTTCGTCGATCATAAGGTGCTCCTTGCATGCCGGTGCGCATAACGCACGATGATAGGTTCGCCGTTCAGATTAGCACTTTCGCACCAGGTTGCCGCCCGCATCGCTGCCAACAAAGTTAGCCGGAGCACGAAAACCGCATTTGGGGGGAGCCCGGCGGAAAGAGCAGCCGGTCGATGCCGCACGCAACCAGCCCAGCCGGCGCTCGCCGAGCATGCGGATCGGGCACCCGTGCGCCGCCGCCCGCCTGCACGCTCGACCGTTCGCGCGCACCCCGCTTCCCCGCCGGGAAACCCTTGGGCAACACCTTGCGCCGAAAGCAAACCGTCACCGCCGGCGGGCGCACATTGCGGTACAATAACCCCAGAACACGGGCGCGTGATCTCGTGGCACACGCTCGAGCCGACCTGAAAACATCCGCGCAGGCGCCCAAGCGCCGCGCACAACGAAAGGGGTTATCATGGCTTTCGGTTACAAGCGCATCTTCGCAGCACTCGACGGCGCATCCACCCAGCAAGCGGTCATGGAACGCGCCATCGCCCTGGCGGAGGAAGAGCATGCAGAGCTCACGTTCGGTCACGTCATCGATTCCGTGCCCTATGAGGCCTCGGGCGTCGACTTCGAGCTTCTGTGCAACGAGGGCAAGATCCGCATCGAGACCGACCTTGCCGACCTGCTGGAGAAGGCCCGCAACAACGCCGACATCCCCTCCGTGCAGCTGATCGTCCGTGCCGGCCGCATCACCGACACGCTGCAGAAGCAGCTCATCGAGCCCAACGAGCCCGACCTGGTCATCTGCGGCGAGCGCGGCCTGAGCAACATCAAGTACGTGTTTGTGGGCAGCGTTTCCACGTACCTCATCCGCAACGTCCGCTGCGACGTGCTGGTGGTCAAGCAGGACTAACCGCGCGAAACGGCTGGCAAAACAAGCATGAACGCAAAAGCGGGGGCCATCGGCCCCCGCTTTTGCGTTTCAAAATGCGGCTCAAAGCCCCCCAAAGTCGGATTTCGCGACACGCGCCCGCCTATACACCCCGACACCGGATAGCCGCCCAAGGCGGCAAAGACGGCGCGACGCCCGTCATCGGGCACGTAAGCAAAACCCACACGGCCGCAAATCCCGCAAGAAGACGCGGCGAGCAACGGCGAGTCCCGAACCGTCGGGAAGCCGCTCCTGAGAGCCCCCTTACGACGTGACCAGCAAAACGGTGCCGATGACCAGCAGCAACACGTACGTCAGCTTCAGGAAGCGCTCCTGGCTGATGCGCTTGGCAAGCTTGCCGCCGACCACCGTGGCCAGCACGATGAGCGGGACGCAGCACAGCACCATGACCCACACCTCGTGGGTGAAGTGCCCCTGGTACAGCTGCGCGCCGGCGTACAGCAGGTTGAGGATGGACCATACCGCCGAGAGCGTGGCGCGGAACTGCTCCTTGTCCGTGAGCTTCTGCACCGCGTAGATGACCAGCAGCGCGCCGCCCGAGACGAACATGCCCTGGATCAGGCCCGCCGCCGCCAGCACGCCCCACAGCGCCCACTCGGGCAGGAACGACTGCTTGCGCTGCACGAGGTTCTTAATACCCACGGCAAGGATGACTAGGCCGTATATCTTCAGCAGCGCATGCAGCGGCACCACGGAGTCAAGCCAGGCGCCCAGCACCACGAACGGCAGCATGACGCCCACGATCTTGCCGAGCTCGCGCCAATGGATGCTGCGGATGTTCAACACGGCCAGCACCGTGCAGGCCAGGAAGCCCGTGGCGTTCAAGATGGACACCGAGCTTTGCAGCCCCAGCGTGAGCGTGCCCACCGGCATGCAGAAGATGTTGCCGGCGAACCCGGTGATGGCCTGCACGGTGTAGCCGAACAAGAACACCGCCAGGAATATAACGTTCTTAACCAACAGAAACCCTCGCTCCCGTTATCCTGCAATCGGCAAGACGACGCCGCGGACGTTCCGATGCCTCACGCGCTTCGAAGCCGCGCGATCCGCGAAACGACGCCGCGGGCGCTTCGTTGTCGCAGACGCTCCGGCGTTGCAGGACCGGCATTCCGGCTAACCGGAATGCCCACCTGCTCAGCCGCGCCTTTTGCCGCGTATCCGCGTCTTCATCGTTATCCATAAAATAGGTTGCAAGTATATTACCAAAATGCCTTTTTGCGGCTAATTGCCTTAGCATTGAGGGGAACATCATCTACCATAGGCAGGTACGCAATCCGACAGCATAGGGGAACAGTGGCTGGATTCAACATCACCATCGCTGGCGACTCCGCTATCAACTTGGAGTTCGCCAAAACCATATCGCCGCAAACCAGCGGCATGATCCGTGTTGCGGCGCAGACGCTCACCGACGACCCCATCCCCGGGGTCACCGAGCTGGTGCCCACGTTCTGCTCGCTCATGGTCACCTACGACCCGTGCGTCATCGGCTACGACGAGCTGTGCCAGCGTGTGCAGGGCAAGCTGCGCAACCTGACCGCCGCCGAGGCGGGCGTGAAGCGCATCGTGGTCATCCCCGTCTGCTACGGCGGGGAGTTCGGCCCCGACATGCCCACCGTGATGCACCATGCCGGTATGTCCGAGCAGGAGGTCATCAGCCTACACTGCGCGCACGACTACCTCATCGACATGCTGGGCTTCCTGCCCGGCTTCGCCTACCTGGGCGGACTGGACCCGCGGCTGCACACGCCGCGCCTTTCCGTTCCGCGCACCGAGATCCCCGCAGGCAGCGTGGGCATCGGCGGCGCGCAGACGGGCATCTACCCGCTGGCAAGCCCCGGGGGCTGGCAGATCATCGGCCGCAGCCCCGTGCGCCCGTATGACCCCGAGCGCGCTCAGCCCATCCTGTACCGCGCCGGCGAGTATCTTCGCTTCCAGCCCATCACGCAGAAGCAGTACGACGCCATCGAGGCGCAGATAGCCGCAGGCGGCTATGAGTGCGAAGTTATCGTAGAGGAGGCCTAGCATGGGAGTCACCGCCATCAAGCCCGGCATCCTGACCACCGTGCAGGACCGGGGCCGCACTGGCTATCTGGGCAGCGGCTTCAGCCCGTCGGGCGTCATGGACACCCGCGCGCTGCACACGGCCAACCTGCTGGTCGATAACGACCCCGACGCCCCCGTCCTGGAGTTCTGCCTGGCCGGGCCCACGCTTCGCTTCACCACCAGCACCTACGTCGCCATCACCGGCGGCGACTTCCGCCCCACGCTCGACGGCCGCCCCGCGCCCATGTACACCGCGCTGGCCGTGCACCGCGGAAGCGTGCTGGCCTTCGGCGCCCCGAAAACGGGCATGTACGGCTACCTGGCCATCGCGGGCGGATCGATCAACGCGCCCGAGGTCATGGGCAGCCGTTCCACCAACCTGAAGTGCGGCATCGGCGGATGGAAGGGCCGCGCGCTCATCACCGGCGACTACCTGCCGTTCTGCACGCGCAACGTCGACTTCATCCCCAACCTGGGCTCGCACACCGTCGACCGCGATGACGCGTTCTACGGCTTCGACGACCCCGAAATCACGCTGCGCGTGGTGCCCGGCCCGCAGGAGGACATGTTCACGCAAGACGGCGTGGACACCTTCTACGGCCAGCCCTACACCACCACCAGCCGCTGCGACCGCATGGGATTCCGCCTGGACGGCCCGGAGATCGAAACGGTGAACGGCAGCGATATCATCTCGGACGGCATCGCGCTGGGCGCCGTGCAGATCCCTGCCGACGGCCGCCCCATCATCATGCTCTCCGACCGCCAGACCACCGGCGGCTACGCCAAGATCGGCACCGTCTGCAGCGTCGACCTGCCCAAGCTGGTGCAGTGCACGCCGGGCCGCGTCATCCGCTTCGCCCCCGTCACCATCCAGCAGGCCCAAGACCTGTACCGCCAGGAAGCACGCCGCATGGAGGCGCTCGCCAAGATGGTCAGGCGCCCCTGCTACGGCGGCATATCACCGCGAAGGACGGCGCGAAGGCTGACGCCCATCCTGGAAGCGCAGGCCCGCGCGCACGCGTCCGGCAGCCAGAAGCTGTGGATCGAACTGAGCAAGACCGAGCAACAACGCTTGCAGCCCGCAGAGCAGCCCGCAAGCGATTCGAACCGATAGGAGCACCCCATGACCACGAACGAAACCAACGGCACCGCCGACGCCATGAAGCAGCGCCGCGAGAACATCCTCGACCTCCTCAGCATCATGGACGAGGGCGACCTGACGGCCCTGCGCTTCAAGGACGGCCAGGTGGAGATCGAGCTCGAGCGCAAGCCCGCCGCCGGCGCGCTGTCCTCCTCCGCCCTGCCCCTTATGGCCGAGCGCGTCGGCCAGCTGCTCAACGCCCGCGAGGACGCCAGCGGCGTGGTGGCCGGCGCCGCAAGCGCGCCCGTTGCCGGCGACGATGACGCCAGCGTGGTCCGCAGCCCCATGGTGGGCACGTTCTACGCCGGCCCCAGCCCCGACGAGGACCCGTTCGTGAAGGTGGGCCAAGAGGTGCTGACCGGCCAAACGCTGGCCATCGTGGAGGCCATGAAGATGATGAACGAGATCACGGCCCCCGCGCCGGGCATCATCACCGAGGTGCTGGCCGCCAACGGCACGCAGGTCGAGTACGACCAGCCGCTGTTCCGCATCTCCACCAGCGCGAACGCGTAAGGCCAGGCGAGCCCCATGTTCAACAAGATCCTCATAGCCAACCGCGGCGAGATAGCCGTGCGCATTATCCGCGCATGCCGCGCCATGGGCATCAAAACGGTTGCCGTGTACTCCACGGCAGACCGCCAAGCGCTGCACACCTACCTGGCCGATGAGGCCGTGTGCATCGGCCCCGCTCCGGCGCGCGATTCATATCTGAACACCACCGCCATCCTGGCCGCGGCCCAGGGCACGGGCGCCGACGCCATCCACCCCGGCTACGGCTTCCTGTCCGAGAACTCCACGTTCGCCAAGCTGTGCCGCGACAACGACATCGTGTTCATCGGCCCCACGCCCGAGGTCATCGACCGCATGGGCAACAAAAGCCAAGCCCGCCGCACCATGATGGACGCCGGCGTGCCCGTGGTGCCCGGCACGAAGAAGGGCATCCATGACGTTGACGTGGCCCTTGAGCAGGCCCGCACCATCGGCTGGCCCATCATGATCAAGGCGTCGTCGGGCGGCGGCGGCAAGGGCATGCGCGTGTCGGAGAGCGAAGAAGACTTCGCCGACATGTTCAATATCGCCCAGCGCGAAAGCGTCAACGCCTTCGGCGACAACACCATGTACCTGGAGCGCGCCGTGCAGAACCCGCGCCACGTGGAGGTGCAGATCATCGCCGACAACCACGGCAACGTGGTGGCCCTGGGCGAGCGCGACTGCAGCGTGCAGCGCAACCATCAGAAGATGATCGAGGAAAGCCCCAGCCCGCTTTTGGACGCCGACGAGGGCCTGCGCCGCCGTATGATGGACGACGCCGTAAAGGCCGCGCGCGCGGTGGGCTACACGTCCGCCGGCACCATCGAGTTCCTCATGGACGCCGAGCGCAACTACTACTTCATGGAGATGAACACGCGCATCCAGGTGGAGCACTGCGTCACCGAGATGGTCACGCACACCGACCTGGTGGGCGAGATGATCCGCGTGGCCGCCGGCGAGCCGCTGTCGTTTTCCCAGGACGACATCGTGCTGCGCGGGCACGCCATCGAGTGCCGCATCAACGCCGAAACGCCCGAGAAGAACTTCATGCCCAGCCCCGGCACCATCTCGCAGATGCACCTGCCCGGCGGCAACGGCGTGCGCGTGGACACCGCGGCCTACGACGGCTTCGAGATCTCGCCGTACTACGACTCCATGATCGCCAAGATCATCGTACAGGGCCGCAACCGCACCGAGGCTATCGCCAAGATGCGCACCGCGCTCGAGGAGATGGTGGTCGTGGGCGTGAACACCAACCTTGACTTCCAATACGCCATCATGGAGAACGAGACGTTCCGCGCCGGCCTGGCCGACACGGGATTCATCGAGCAGTTCCTTGCAGGCGAAGTGTAGGGATCAACGAAAGGAAGCGTTATGGGAATCGAAATGCCGGTACCTGCAAAGCCCGAAGGCGTCGATGCCGAGGTGTGGGAGCAGATGCTCCATGCCACGCCGGCCGAGGCGCGCCATCTGATCCGCGAAGGCAAGTTCGCCGCTCCCACGAGCGGCCTGTGCCCGGGTTACGCGCAGGCGAACCTGATCATCCTACCGCGCGAGCAGGCCTATGATTTCCTGCTGTTCGCGCAGCGCAACCCCAAGCCCTGCCCCATCCTGGAGGTCACCGAGGTGGGCGAGCGCATGACGCACATCTGCGCGAAGGATTGCGACGTGGCCACCGACTTCCCCGGATACCGCATCTACAAGGACGGCGTCATGGTGGACGAGGTCGACGACGTGGTGGACTACTGGCGCGATGACCTGGTGGCGTTCATCATCGGCTGCTCCTTCAGCTTCGAGAGCGAGCTCATCGAGGCGGGCATCGAGATGCGCCACAACACGCAGGGCCGCAACGTGTCCATGTACCTTACCAACCTGGCGTGCGAACCGGCCGGCTCCATGAGCGGCAACACGGTGGTCAGCATGCGCCCCATCCCCTACGACCAGGTGGTGAAGGCGGTGCAGATCTCCGGCGCCATCCCGAAGGTGCACGGCGCGCCCGTGCACATCGGCGACCCCTCCGTCATCGGCATCAAGGACATCGCCAAGCCCGACTTCGGCGACCCGGTGGACATCAACCCCGGCGAGGTGCCGGTGTTCTGGGCATGCGGCGTCACCCCGCAGTCCATCGTCATGAACAGCAAGCCGCCGTTCGCCATCACGCACGCCCCCGGCTACATGCTGATCACGGACACCAAGAACGTGGACCTGAAGGGCTAGCCGGGCAATCGCGCCGACCCGCCCAAGGTTGTCCGAGGGAGAACAACCAGAACCGACGCCGTGCGCGGTTGCGGCATGCCGCAACCGCGCACGCTCATATATACGGAAATGGAAGTGTTTGAACATGCCGAGCATCGATCTCAACTCCGACCTGGGAGAAAGCTTCGGGCGATACACGCTCGGGCTTGACGATCAGGTCATCCCGCTGGTTTCCAGCGTCAACGTGGCGTGCGGCATGCACGCCGGAGACCCGGCGGTCATGCGCCGCACCGTCAAGCTTGCCGCCGACGCGGGCGTGGCCGTGGGCGCGCACCCGGGCTACCCCGACCTGCAGGGCTTCGGCCGCCGCGACATCGCCATGTCGCCCGACGAGGCCTACGACTACATCCTGTACCAAATCGGCGCGCTGCAGGCCTTCTGCCACGCCACCGGCGCGCGCATGCACCACGTGAAGCCGCACGGCCAGCTGTACAACCGCGCCGCCGTGGACCCGGAGCTTGCCCGTGCCGTGGCCGCCGCCGTGAAGGACGCCAACCTGGACCTGGTGCTGGTGGGCCTGGCGAACAGCGAGCTCATCCGCGCGGGCCAGGCGGAGGGCATCCGCACCGCGCAGGAGTTCTTCGCCGACCGCAACTACACCGACGAGGGCCTGCTGGTGTCGCGCAAGCTCCCCGACGCCGTCATCACCGATGAGGACTTCGCCGTGGCGCGCGTGGTGCGCGCTGTGAAGGAGGGCACCATCGAGTCGGCATCGGGCAAGCTGATCACCGTGAAGCCCGACACCATCTGCATCCACGGCGACAACGTTCACGCTCTCGAGTTCGCCGGCAAGATCCGCACCGCGCTGACCGAGGCCGGCGTCGAGGTGAAGCCCGTGTAGCAGCGGGGCTGCGGGCCGTGAGCGAGGCAGCGACGCGGAGCTGCTGCGGGGCTGCGCAATGAAGCCGCAGAGCAACCGCAGGGCCGAGCAGCTGCGAAGCCAGGCACAGCGCCGCGAGACGGCAACAACCCACAGCATAGCGAAACGCGAAGGGGGCCGGGTATCAACCCGGCCCCCTTCTTGCGTCCCGCCGCCGCCCTATGCAGGTGCGACGGCGGGTTTCCGTATCCGGCCTTCGCCGGGTTCGGCTGCGCTAGCGCTTAGCACGACGACGCATGATGATCAGCGCCGCGATGGACGCCGCGCCCGCCAGGGCCACTGCCGCAAGCGGCAGGACCAGGGCAAGCTTGTCATCGCCCGTCTGCGTCAGAACCTTGCCGACCAGCCCGCTCGGCGAGAAGGTCTTGCCGCCGGGCTGCGTGGGCTGCGCGGGCGCCGGAGGCTCGGCGTAGGTGTTCGTGAACGCGAGCACGTCGGCATCGCCTGCCACCGTTGCGTTCAAGTGGCCGAGCCCGTCATCGACGACCGTCACGGTCACCTTGTACGCGCGCTTGTCGTACGTCACGTTCGCCTGCGCATCGTCGAGCTCGGTGAGCGCGAACTCGTACGTGCCGGGCTTGTCGAACGTCAACGCCGGGAAGGCGATCTTGCCGTCGGCGGCGTTCTTCGCCTTAAGCTCGGTGCCGTCGGCCGCGGTCAGCACGAACGTGAACTGCCCGTCCTCAAGGTTCTTGCCCACCAGCGTCTTGGAGGCGCCGATAGTCACGGTCGTGGGCGTTGCCTGATAGGCGTTGGCGAAGGTCGCCTCGCGCGCGCCTTCCAGCGCATGGGCCACGCTGAGCGTGCCGTCGCCGTTGTCCTTCACCGTGGTAACCACGGTGTACGTCGCGCCGTCGTAGGTCACGCCGTTGGCGACGGTGCCGCCCCCGACCTCGTGCAACGTGTAGCGATGCGTGCCGGGATACGTGTACTTCACCGCGCTCAGCGTCACGGTGCCGTCGGCGGCGTTAACGCCGGTCGCCACCACATCTCCGCGCTCGAGCAGCTCGAACGCGAACTCGCCGGCGGCCATATCGCGGCCCGTCAGCGTCTTGGTCACCGTCACCTGGTCGGTCACGCTGGAGTTAGCAGGCTCCACCGTGTAGGTGTTGGCGAAGGAGAACGCCGGGGTTGCCGCATCGCCTTGGCGCTCGACCGTCAGCTTGCCGGCGCCGTCGTCGGTCACCTTGAAGCTGACCGTCTTGGTCGCTACGGCGTCGTTGGTCACGCCGGGCACGGATCCGCTCTCCGTCACCTTATAGGTGAACACGTGGGAACGGGGCTTGCCGGATTCGGGCTCCGGGTTAGTCGGCTGATCGGCCGGCTGGTTGCCGGGGGCAACCTCGTCGACCGTGCCGTTGTCGGTATCGGGAGCCGCTACGGCACCCGCACCCTGCCCGTCGCCTGCCGCGGGCTTGTCGCCCTCGTCAGCGGCAGCAGGCTTGTCGCCGTCATCGGCAGCCTGGGCGGAAGCGTTATCCGCATCCGCGGCAGCCTTCGATGCATCGGCATCAGCTACCTTCGCGGCACCCGCTTCGGCCTTGTCGGCATTCGCGATAGCCGTCTGGTCGTTCACGCCCAGGGCGCGGTTGAGGTCGTCCAACGTGAACGTGATGGAGCCGAAGTCCACGTTGCCGTCCGCCGTGTTCTTGGCGGTGGTGCGCTCGGGCATGGGAGCGGCCGCATCGTCGGAGGTCACCGTGAAGGTGAACTTGCCCTCGATGGAGGCCGGGGCAAGCCCGGGTGCCGCCTGCAGCATCTTCTTGCCGGACAGGCCCACCTGCACCGGATCGCCCGTGGAGTACGTGTTCTCGAACTTCAGGCCATCGCCCAGGTTCGCCGTTGCCGTAAGCGAGCCATCGCCGTTATCGACGACCGTCACCGTGAACGAGATCTGCTGCGTCTTCGGCGTGATACCCTGGTTAGCCAGGCCATCAGTCTTCTCGTAAGCCAGGTAGTTCACCTTCCACGAGATGACTCCCTTGTCGGAGGTCCTGGAGGCGTTTCCGTCCTTCACCAGGCCCTCAAGCATCTCGGTGGTGTAGTGAAGGCCGTCGAACGTCACGGCGCCATCGGCCGCGTTCTCGGCCGTCCGCAGGTCGTCCCCACCCGTTGCGTACTTCACCGCGAAGGTGAACTCGCCGGCGGAAAGCGGACGTCCCGTGAGCGCCTTGGTCGCCGTCACTTGAGCGGCCGCACCGCCCGGATTGTCGGTAGAGGCGGCATACGCGTTGGCGAAGGGAACCACCGCAGGGCCCGTACCGGCAGCAGACGGATCTGCGCCGTACACGTACGTCTTGTCGCCCTTAGGTCCGGCCACCACGGTCTTGACCGTCAACGCGGCCTTCTCCGGGTTGTCCTCGACCGTCACCGTTACCGTGTACTCCGTCGTGTCGTAGGTGTAGCCGTTAACCTTTTCGCCTACCACCTCGACCACCTTATAGG
Organism: uncultured Coriobacteriaceae bacterium; assembly: GCA_900550055.1. Classification (GTDB taxonomy): domain Bacteria; phylum Actinomycetota; class Coriobacteriia; order Coriobacteriales; family Eggerthellaceae; genus Senegalimassilia. Next base: position 47,357 of record URQU01000002.1, read on the forward strand.
TATACGTCTTGCCCACGTCGCTCTGACGCAGGACCACGTGCTGCTCGCCCAGCGCGGATTTCACGGCTTGCACGCCATCGGTAGCTGCGGGCATGGCGATCTCGGCACCCTCCAGCGGCAGGCCCAGCGCGTACGCCGACGCCTCGTCACCAGGAGTCACCTTGATGGCGAACTGACCCTCGGTCATATCGCGGCCGGTCAGGGTCTTGGCCACGTTCAGGCCGCCCGCCGTCGTGTAATCGATTTCAGCAGCGTAGCGGTTCACGAACCTGGTGTTCTCCGCAACTGCAGAGGCCTTGAGCGTACCGGAACCGTCGTCGGACACGGTCACCTTGATGGTGGCCACGTTGTCGTCGTACTGGATACCCGGCAGCTTATGGCCGTCGGCGGGCACGACCTCGCGCACCTCGTAGGTGAACGTGCGCTTATGGTCAGGCTCGGCCTTCACCATATCGGACGTGAACGTGATGGCCCCGAACCCGAAGCCCTCCGCGTTCGCCTTGGTCACCGTCGCGCTGGTCACATCGTTGCCTGCGGCGTCCTTGGGCAGCGGACCGCCATCAAGCGCCTTCAGCTCGAACGTGAACTCGTCGGAGTCAATCCAATCGCGACCCTCGAGCACCTTGTTCAGGCCGGCGGCGGCAGTGTCGTAGCTGGTCGGGGTTGCCTGATAGCCGTTCACGAACGCCACGGTCGCGGAATCGACAACCTCCCCATCCAGTTTGGTGGTCAGCGTCAGATGCTTGTCATCATCGTCGCTCATGCCCACCGTGATCTCGAGCGTATGCACGCTGTCGTCATAGGTGACGCCGGGCTTAGCATCGGCGGGCACAACCTCGCGCACTTCGTATGCGAACGTCTTGCCGATATCGGCTTGCGTGAACGCGACGCCGTTCATCTTCGCCATATCGCACGCGACGCCATCGGCACGCGCAGCGTTGGTGAAGCTGCGGTCGGAATCTGCCAAGCGAGATTCGGCATCTTCCGCAGACACGGTATCGGATTTCACGCCATGGATGCTGAAGGAGAACTCATCAGCTGCCATATCGCGGCCGTTCAGCGTCTTCTGGACGGTGATGCCGGAGAACTGCGCATTCCGCTCGTACTTGTTCTCGAAATTCGCCGGCCCGTTGTCGTAGCTCACCTCGGCGACCAGCTTGCCCTTATGGTCATCGGTCACCGTGACCGTAACCTTGTGCACGTGGCGATCGAACACGATGCCGCCGGTTGCGGTGCCCGCTGCATCAAGATCGTTGCCGCAGTACTTATCCTCCTGCACCGCGAACGAATACGTGCCGGGCTTCTTGAACGTCATCTCGCCAAAGGAGAACCTAGTCTCATCGCCCGCCTTCGCGCCGCTCACCACGGCTTCTTCGGCACCCTTCGGGATGATGATGCTGCCGTCGTCAATGGCCTTCTGCGTGGCGCCATCCGCCGCGCTCAGCTTGAAGCCGAACGCCTCGCCTTCCGCCATATCGCGGCCGGTCAGCACCTTGGTGCCGTGAATCGCCGTATCGCCCTCGAGCTTAGCGGAATCGGGTTTGTACGAGTTATCGAAACTGAACATGGCGCCGGTAATCGGCTCTTCGCTATCGTTCTCGTAGTACCCGGCGCTCACTTTAAGTTCGCCGGCAACATCCTTGATGGTCACCTTCGCGGTCCAAACCGTCCGATCGTACACCATACCCGCCGGGTCGAAGGTTTTGTCGTCCAGGACATCTCGCACAGCACGCCACTCGCCGTTGACCTCGACCGCCTCGACGATCTTGTATTCGAAGGTAGCATCGGTCTCCCCGTAAGGAATATCGTTAAACGTGAACGTCGCCTGCGGGAACGCGATGCCGCCGCCTGCCTCGACCGTGGTCAGAACGCCGCGCCATTTATCGCGATCGACGCGCGTCGCGCCTCCGCCCTCGGGCAACGGCGCCTTGGCGTTGTCCGTGCAAACAATCACGTGGAACATGTCCAGTTTAAGGGGGTTCTCGCCCGTTGCGTCCGTATACGTCTTCGTTCCGCTGGGAGTCCACTTCACCTCAGAGGCGTTGTACTCGTTCACAAACTTTGCCGTATCGTCCTCGATGGGCTGCGGCTTCTCATATTTCACGCCGTCATCGCCTACCAGCTTCGTCATCTTAGACTCCACCGTCAGCGTACCATTGTGGTCCTTGTCGGTTACCGTCACGACGACCTGGTACAACGCCTGGGATGCGCTCACGCCGGGATTCAAAGTGCTGAGCGCCTCGGACTCCCAAATCTCATACGTGTACGTGCCCGGCTTCGTGTAGCTGATGTCCTGGAACTGGAAGTGCACCTTTGTATCAGCTGGAGTACCATACGGCTGCGTTACCTTGACACGCGTCTCGCCCAGGGTGTCGGTCGGCGGCATCGGCGCCTCAACGGACGTGTCGGCATCCTTCAGAATGAACGTGAACTCGTCGGTTTCAAGCCAAGCGCGTCCGGTCAGCACCTTCTCGCCCTTGAGGTACGTCTCGCCATCCAGCGTGCCGGATGCGGCGTACGTGTTCTTGTACGTTACCGCGCTCGTTTCCCCAGCGGCGATCTGGCCCTCCGCACCGGCGGCCTCTGCCGTGAAGCCGTCGCGCGACGTCTCGCTTACCTTATAGTCCCAGCCCGCGGAAAGCCCGTACACGTACAGGGTCTCGCCCGGCTTCAGGAAATGCTTCGCCTCGCCGTTCTGGCCGAACGCCAGCACGAACTTATTGCCTTGCTGCTCGCCGTTCGCGTTCTTCACCACGGCGTTGAAGCTCTTGCCGACGGCATCTTGCATGGCGATGGCGAACTCGAAGGATTCGTTCGCGAAATCAGCCGCGTTATACCCATCGGGCAGCTGCAGCTGCTTCGTCACCGTCAGCGTGCCGGGCACATCGACGCTCAGCTTGCCGTTATTGCCCAGATGGGCGTTGATGAGCGTTTCCGCGGAAGACTGCTCGATGCCGCTCCACTTCGGGTTCAGAACGTCCGTGGCCGTGGCCGTGCGGTTCTCTTCCTTGACCTTGTGCAGTTCGTTAATGTAGGTCAAACGCGGCGTGCCGGACTTGAAGTAACAGGCACCCGTGGAGGAATCCTTGCCGATAGCGCCCTCGACCTTCTCAGCGGCATCGCCGGGGAAGGACACATGCTCGGTCTTCGCGACGGGCTTGCCGCCTTCCATGGCGTAGTAGCTGTGCTTGTAGTAGTACGTGGAACCCTTCTCTACCGACTTCGCAGGAATAGTGCACGCCTGGTCGGTGTAGATGGGCGTGTCCTGCGTGAAGTAATAGTAGCTATTGCCCGCTGCCGGCTGGAACGTGGCGACCACGTCGCCCGTTTCCTTGCCGGTCCACTTGTTGGCATAGAAGTTCACCTTGCCTGTTGCGTCGGTGTTCTTCTCCATATACGCCTTCATGGCGTCATCGGGATTCTCCAGCAGATCGAGCGCCGCCGGCTTCACGCCGGAGGAGTACAGCACCGAGATCGGCGCGGTGTCCGAGACGCTCATGGTATCCTTCGCCAGGTCGATGGCGAAGTTGCGCAGCGGAATCAAGGACGCGGGCACCTTCACCTGCACCTTGTCGCCCACCGCAGCATCGCTCGCACGCGTGACGGTGATCACGATGTCCTTCAGGTCGGCAGCAGCCAAGCCGGAATGCACGTCACCGCTGAAATGGTACGTGTCGACGGTTCCATTCGTGGTCTTGGACTTGCAGCCGTACACTGTTCCGTTGTACACGAGCTTGGACAGGTCGGTAACCTGCATGTAATCGCCCAGCTGATCGTCAAAGGTGATGTAGCCGGTCTCGTGCTCGAAGCCTTCGCTCGTCTCCGTCGGATAGCCGGCGCCCGTCGAGATCTCCTTGGAGATGTCGTCGAACACGCGCTTCAACTCGTCGGCGTTGGTCGCGCTCTTGTAGAACGCGGCGTCTTTACCGTCGGAGCCCTTCGCGCGGTCGCCGAAGCTCCATTTGTATTCGCCCGACCACCAACTCGTTTTCTCATATGAATACGTCGCAGACGGGTAGTTGCTCGACACGGCATGCATGAACTTGTTCTCATTGGAAACGTCATCGGGATCAGGATACTTGGCCGGATCTGCGCCCTCGAAGATGCCGATGGAGTACACCGCAGCACCCGCATCCTTCATATCCTTAGCGTGCCCAACGGCGCTCGAGGCGACGTCCGGAGAGAAATCGCTATATTCCGTCGGCGTGCCATCGGTGAAGAAGATGACGACCTTCTTGGCATCGGAACGACCAGAGGTCTGATCCTTCGCAAGCTCCAAGCCTGCGGCAGCATTCGTTGCGCCGGCTGGCTTGATAGCGTTCACTTGAGACGAGAAGTCGCTTTTCGTATCGTTGGTGCACGGAGCCAGCGTCTTCATCACCTGACTGTAGTTGTACCAATGTCCGCCATCGCGATACCTGTCGTTGCCGACACTCTCGGTCTTGGTTCCAGCGAACTTCACGATGGAGACCTGATGCTGCTTGGCGGCATCCTTGACCGTCGCGTTCTGCTTGGCGATCTCGTCGATGAACGAGTTCGCCGCGCTCTTGAGCGCATCGATACGCTTCGTCGTGTCGCCGCCTCCCATGGGGTCGTCCATCGACCCGGAGGCGTCGAGCACCAACACGATGTCAAGCGGCGTGGTCGCCGTATCGGACAGGTTCGAAGTGGACGACAGCGCCGTGAGCGCGGTCAGGAAGTCTGCACCGTTCTCCTTGGATATGGTGACGCCGTTCTTGCTAATCTCGCCATCTGACACGGTCTTGTCGGTCCAGATGCGCCCGACGCTCGACGTATCATTCTCGATAAGCCCCTGCCAATCCCAAATGGTCGAGGGGTCCGTGACAGCGGTCTTATTGCCGCTGTACGTTGTCGCCGACGAGTCTTCCGCGAACGCCGCGCCGCCGAACAGCGGCGACAACGCAAGCACCAGCACGGCGGCTAACGCTGCCTTGAAACGCTTCGTCGATTTCATATCCTCGCCTCCTTCCACCGCATCGCGGCCTTCCATATCCCCTCGCGCTTGCATATGCGCGCGCTCGGGCTTTTCCGGTACCCTGACGTCTTCATGGGCCCGCTCCTTCCCGCACGGTTCTCCCCATGCCATGGCGCCCCGCCGACGTCGGCATTTCCCCACCAATCGTCGAACGCGCGCACAGCCCGAAACCGCGCATCGCACCAGCGGCGCAGACGGCGTTTAGCCGTTGCACCTCCTGGTCACATCATCGCCAAAGGGGGACACATGGAACTACGCCGTATATGCGAACGTGCGACCCGGCTATTCCGTTTTCGCAGGTGGGCGAAGGGGCGTCAGGGGGTCGTATAAACGACCCCCATGGACAATACGGTCAAACTATGAACGCTCCCCGAGAACTCGCGTCCAAAGTTAGCCATCTGGGGGAAATTGAAAAACGAAGGAAATGCAGCATGGGATACAATAAAGAAAAGGGCATAGACACACCTGGAAGGAGGGGCGCGATGGGCAACGCGAAACGCGAAAATAGACTGCTGTTTTGCGCGCTTGCGTTGTTCTTCTTCGTGTTCCTCGAGTCCACCCTGTTCTTCCAAGCCAACCTAGCTCAACCTGGAGGGCATGGTCCTTTCCTCTCGCAGTTCCCTATCCAAGGTGCCAGCACCCTGGGCCTGCTGGCCTTTCCCCTTAAAAACCGTTTGGTAGGCGAAAAGGGCCGACCAATGTTCATGGGGGCCGTTACCGTCCTTGGGGTCGCATGCCTCATTGGAATCGCCTTCGCATCATCGCCGCTGGTGATCGCGTGCACGGGCGCGGTAGGGTTCTTCCTCATCGGGCTTGCGGGCGGCACCGTGTACTGGGCAACGTGCGTGAGGTCGCGCAGCATCACGCGGTTCGCAACGCTGATCGGCGGCAGCCACGCGCTTGGCGTGCTCGCACAGATCCCCTTGCTCGGGTTTACGTCGAACCACCTGGTCGAAGCCGTCGTGCTTTCCGCGGGTATCATCGCCCTCGGCGCGATCAATGCGCGCATATGGCCGCTCCGATCCGCGCTCACAGACTTTTCTGCGAAGAGAACAGGGCGCGGAAGGAACCACCTCAAGAGCAGCGAACTTGCCGGCTGGCGACTTGATCACCTGACCCCTCGCACCGCCGTCATCGTGATTTTCGCCTTGGTGCTGCTTTTCTCCGTGCTGTTCAACACGCTCTACACCTTTATAGACATTGGCTCGCCCTGGACCAGCCAATACACCAACATAACGCCGCGCGTCCTGATGGCAGTCGGAGGCTTCACCGGCGGCGTGATGTTCGACCTGCACCGGGCGCGTTACCTGGGCATCGCCATGTTCTGGATGATGCTGCTCTCGGTCGGCGCAATGCTCTGGGTGGAGGCGGGCGGGCCGTACGTTGTCGGAGAGGTCGTCTACTTCCTGGGCTCGGGCGTGTTCATGACGTTCTACACCACGGTGTTCGTCTGGATAGCGCAGTTCCTGCGCGCACCCGACCTGTGGTGCAGCATGGGGCGAGCGCTCAACAACGTGACCGCCATCGCGATCGGCGCACCTGCGCTGCTGGTGATCAACCTGATGAGCCCCATAGCCGTTGTCGTGCTGCTGGTCCCCCTGATCATCGGCATCAACGCACTGCTCTTCGCCGCCGGCATGCTGGACCTGCATCCACGCCCGAGGGCCGACGAAGCCGCAGGGCGCACCGGGCAGCAAGTCGGCGCTCCCGGTTCCGCCGACAACATCACGCCTGTTCAAGCGGCAATAAGCGAGCGCATGCCTGTTGCCAGCGAAGCCGCACATGGCATCGCCAATGGCGACATGCCCGTCCAATCGGCAGCAACCGATCATGCACCGGAAGCCGCCATCGACCCCGAATCGCACCTTGCGGATTTCGCCGGCCGTTTCTCGCTCACGCCGCGCGAGACCGAGGTGCTTGCCACCGTCACCGCCGACGAGCGTCCGCTCAAGCATGTGGCAGCGGACATGGGTATCTCCCTGCGCGTACTCCAGCGGCACCTGACCTCGCTGTATCAGAAGACCGGCACGCAATCCCGCGTCGGCCTCACGAAGCTGTTCTGGGAATAGCATCCCTTCGCCCGACCACATCTCCGCGCGCAATATCGCACGCCGCAGGAAAGCCGCGAGGAGGCTGCGCAAACAACCGGCAAACCCCGCGAAACCGTTCGCACGCTTCCCTATCTTGAACGGCGCAGGGATTCCATAACATGCGAAAACCCCGCCGCAACCGAAGTTGCGACGGGGTTTCCAATCTCAAAAGGCGCAGATTCGCGCAACCTTCCCTTTAGCGAAGCACCGGCTTACGCGGCGTTGCGCTTGGCGGTTGCCACGATAGTCTTCACTCCCTTGACGGCCAGCACCACGGCCAGCACGAACAGCAGCACGGCCAGCAACGCCTGCACGGCGGGGGCGAAGATGTCGCCGCCTTTCATGATGAGCAGGGTCTTCTGGTAGAACGTGATGCCCAGCGACGAGAGCGTGGCCGCCAGCATGAAACCCATAGGCACGAAGAACATCTTGTTGTTGCGGCCTGCGTTGCCCAGCCATGCGCACACGGCCAGCAGCGCCAGGGCGGCCAGCAGCTGGTTGGCGGCGCCGAACAGCGGCCAGATGATGGTGTAGCCGGTCATGCCCAGGAACACGCCGATGACCACGGTGATGATGGTGGCGACATAGGGGTTCGTCATGGCCTTGCGCACGCCCGTCAGGTCCTCGCGCTTCGCATCGACAGGGGTCCACAGCTCCTGGAACATGTAACGGGCCAGGCGGGTGGCGGTGTCGAGCGAGGTCAGGCAGAACGCGGAAACGGCCAGGATGAGCAGTGCGTATGCCAGACCTTGCACGTCGGCCAGGCCGGGGATGCACGCGAGCATCTGGGACAGGCCGTCGGCGAAGACGGCGGTCGGGGAGGCGTAGCCGCCCGCGGCGTACTTGCTCCACACGAAGCCGACGGCGCACAGCGAGATGACCGCCAGCAGGCACTCGATGAGCATGCCGCCGTAGCCGATGGGCTGCGCTTCCGCTTCCCTATCCAGCTGCTTGGACGTGGTGCCGGAGGCGACCAAACTATGGAAGCCGGAGATAGCGCCGCAGGCGATGGTGATGAACAGCGCCGGGAACAGGAAGCCCGAAGCGGCGGCCTTGTTCGTGATGGCCTTGCCGGCCTGGTCGACGAGGGCCTGACCCGTGGAGGCATCGAACGCAGCGTTCGTGGCGACGAAGCCAGTGAACGCAGGGATCTGCAGGTTCGAGGCGGCGCCCGTGAGGGATGCGCCCACGATGCCGATGACAGCCAGCAAGATCATGCCGTACAGCAGGTAGCTGGACAGGTAGTCGCGGGGCTGCAGCAGGATCCACACGGGAGCGACCGACGCGATCAAGATGTACACGCCCAGGATGATCATCCACGTGTTGTAATCCAGCGACAGGGAAATGCCCATGAGCGGCAGGTTGTAGCCGATGGCCACCATGATGACGATCAGCACGATGGCCGAGGCGATGTTCACCGGGCCGGGGATGTTGCGGCCGCGCGTGAGGATGCCGTAAACGACGGCGACGCCGATGAAGATCACCGAGATCATGGCCGTCTGCTGGTTGGCCAGGTTCGTGGCCGCCTTCGTGCCGTCCAGATCGGGTACCACGGCGAACGTGTTCGCCACGATGGAGGCGAATGCGGCCACCACCAGCAGCAACGTCAGGTATGCGAAGATGCAGAACAGCTTCTTCGCCGTGTTGTCGATGTTCTCTGCGACCACGACGGCCAGCGTCTGGCCTTTATGGCGCAGCGACGCGAACAAGCTGCCGAAGTCGTGCATGGCACCGAAGAAGATGCCGCCGATGAGCACCCACAGCAGCACGGGCACCCAGCCGAACACGGCCGCCTGGATGGGGCCGTTGATGGGGCCGGCGCCGGCGATGGACGAGAAATGATGACCCAGCACCACGTACGGCGGCGCGGGAACGTAGTCCACGCCGTCTTCCAGTTCGTGCGCCGGAGTCGGATTCTTGGGATCGACCCCCCATTGCTTCGCCAGCCATCCGCCATAGAAGATATAGCCAATGACCAAAATGACCGCAGCAACAAGGAGGATAAGCAATGCGTTCATGGAACCCTCTTCTGTTTTGCGTTTCCGTTGCTAGGAACGCGGCAGCAGGTTCGCCTCCAACGTGGTTTTCAGCTGCTTGCCCGCCGCGTTCGTTATCACGCGGTTCGCAGAGAGGTCGGCGACAGCCACCCGAAGGTCGGCCCAGCCACGGATACCCAGGGCGAAGTTCTTGCGGAAGCGCGTTTTGCGCACCGCCTTCGCCGCTTCCTGGGTGCAGGAATCCGCAACGATCACCAGGGAAATGGCCGAGGACATGTGATTCGGCTTGGGAACCACCTTTTTGAGCCCATCATGTTCCATGAACGACACAAGATCGCGCACCTGAGTTTCGTCCAGAGCATCGGCGAGGACGAAGAACAGATACTCATGCGTGTCGACTTCCCATAGCTTCGCGCTTTTGACCAGCACGTACTTTTCGCCATAGGAATGGAACTCGGCATACCCGGGGAAGGTGCGGCCGGCGTACTCGTATCCCCGTCGCACATCGAACCATTGCTCGTGTGCGGCGAGAATACGCTTCAGCACCAAGTGTTTTTCGTCCTTTGCCCGGGAGGGTTGCTCCTCGGACCGAAGGGCTGGCTCCCCAACGCGCACGGCGGCCTGTTCCTCCGCCTTGCGCCTGGCTTTTCCCGAAACATCCGTCTGTTCGACTGGATGGTCGGTGCCTTCGACACCCGTGTGAATAGCCGTTCGATCGCTCAAAAACCCGCAAACTCCTTCAGCATCTTGCCTAGCTCCGCGTCTTGCGTGCTTAGTTATTGTAGTGCTTCGGTAGGATTTCCACGGCTGAAAATGTACACATTTTCCAAAATAATGATGAAAAGCATTCATGGCGAACATCGGGATTCATAGCGTTTTGGGCATGTGAACAAAACCAAACGAACGCAAAAGCACCCGGAAAGCGAACCTTCCGGGTGCTTGATGCTTATCCGTTGTCGAGACCTGGCGGCCCACCTGCCAGCGATCCGCGCCGATTCGGCGGGACGCTCGCAGCAACGATATGGTTTTGCCTTCGATCAGGCTGGACTGCTAGTCCTCCCAGGCGAAGTCGGCCTCGCCGTTGAACACCTTCAGGGCGTCGGCAACGGTGTAGTCGGCCAGCGTGATGGCGCTGATGGCCTTCGTCAGACGAACGGCCTCGTCCAGGCTGCGCTGGTGGATGTTGCGGCCGGTGGCGTTGCCGTCGGCGCCGCCCACGTGAATCTGATCGTGCAGCTGGGTCAGGAACGTCTCGGCGTCAACGGTGGAACCGCCGGCGCAAACCAGGCCGGTGCGGCCTGCAGCCATGGAGGCGACCTTCAGGGCCTCGGCGGGCGTGCGCTTGTCGTCGCCCTCGGGCTTGGGCGGGTTGACCTTCACGAAGTCGGCGCCCAGGCACAGCGCGACGCCGGCGGCGCCGGCGATCAGGTCCGGGTCCTTCTCAGCGGTGACGGCCTTGCCGCGCGGGTAGATCCACAGCACGACCAGCAGGCCGTTGGCATGGGCGGCGGCGATGAGCTCGCCAGCCTCGGCCAGCATGGTGGACTCGTACTCGCTGCCCAGGTAGATGGTGTAGCCCAGGCCCACGATGTTCACGCCGTTGTCGCGCATGGCAAGCACGGCCTCCAGATCGTACAGCTGCGGGCTGTACGGATCTTCCTGGGCAGTCTTGACCAGGTTGGTCTTGGAGTTCATCTTCACCAGGTAGTTGATGTTGGGGTAATCGGCGGCATACTGCGCGATAAGACCACGCTGGCCAGCCAAAACGCCGCACACGCCCTGATCGCCGATCTTGAAGAGATGCTCCGGCTCGGCATCGGCGATGTCGATGCCCTCGCCGTAGAAGTCCTTGTTCAGGTGCTCAACCTTCTGATCGCACGCGAACAGCATGAGGCGGCCCGTGCCACGGGTGGCCTTCATGTAGTTGTCGACGTACGTCTCGCGGACGTCTGCCAGGACGTCGGCAGGTACCTTCACCTGGTCGCGAGTGATCTTGGGCATGATGTTCCTCCTTATAGGATGCAAGTTCCAAGAAAAACGGCGCAGCACGCGCCGCATGTCTGGGTTCATTTTAACGAAGCGGCAACCCCGCCGCGCCTATCCACGGAAAAAAGCCGCGACCAGCTCGGCAAGCGGCCACTCGCCGGACCTTTCCCACCGCTGAGGACGCCAGGCGCAAGGGGCGTTCGCCATAGCCCCTCCCCCAACAACCTCCGGGACGGAAAGCGAAGCCTCCGGGATAGAAACCAAAAACCTCCGGGACGCCAGCAAAGTCAGCGAGGGGCCCTGCGGTGCGTCGTATCGCCCTGAAGCAAGCAGGCATTGGCCTTTGGGCCATGCCTGCGCAGCTGAAGGGCGAGACGGCGTGCCGCGGGGCCCCGCAGCGTCGAGTCAATCCACTATGCCGACAGGCAAGCGGAACGGTTGGCGAGACGGCGTGCCGCAGGGCCCCGCAGCGTCGAGTAAGTCCGCTTGCCGACAGGCAAGCGGAACCGTTAGAACCATTCCCGTTTGTTGATGACGTACATCTGCTCGAACTCGGATTGGGACTTCGACAGGTAGAAGATGCCCTCGACGATGGCGATGACCCAAATGGCCCACGACGCCACCGACAGCGTAAGGATGCCGCCGAGGATGGACGTTCCCAGCATGATGAAGCCCGAGGTGTTGTAGCCCAGGTAGAACTTGTGCACGCCGAGCCAGCCCAGGAACAGCGCGAGCAACCCGGCTGCCACGTGGTCCTTTTCGCCGACCGTAGGCGCGACGTAAGGCTGCTGATACCCGTATTGCGCCTGCTGGCCGTACGGGTTCTGCGGCGGCACCGACCCATAGCCCGGCTGCGCGCCATACGGCTGCTGCGCGGCCTGGGCCTGCGGCTGAGCATTCGCCGATCCTTGCGGCGCGGCATACGGCTGAGCCGGCTGCTGGGCGCCTGTCTGCGTGGCATAGGGCTGGCCCTGCGCCTGTTGCGCATCAGGCTGCCAGGCAGCGGTCGGTTGAGTCGGCTGCTGGGGCTGCGGTTGCGAGCCAAACGATGCCGGCTGGGCCGGCTGAGCAGCGTACGACACCTGCTGCGCCTGAGCATACGGCTGCGGCTGCGATTGCGCCCCCCGCGAATCAACGGACGCATCTGCAGGCTGCGCGGCCTGCTGCGACTGCTCGGACGCCATGCGCTGACGTGCCGCATCAAGGCGTTCCTGCGCGGCCTTCAACTGCGCCTCGGCAACGGCAAGCTCGTCGGCCGCGCTGCGTTCGTTCATCGAATCCATAGCGTTTCCTTTACCTTTTCTTCCCCAACTTCTCGACCACTCCCATCAGCTGTTCGCGGAAGATCACGCACAGCACCGCAAGCACAGCGAGCACCGCGAGCATGACGATGCTCTGCCATACGTTGCCATCGACCAGGCCGCTTGCCGCGTACGTGGAGACCAGGATGCCCGGGATGCGGCCGACGTTGGACAGCAACAGGAACGTGCGCATGCGCATGTCGGTCAACGGCACCAGGTACGTGAAGATGTCCTTCGGCATGCCGGGGATGAGGAACAGCACGAACACGATGAGCTCCAGCTTGCCGGACTTCTCGAAGCGCTCGAACTTGTCCATCCATTTCTCAGACACCATGTCCTTCACGAACGGCGCGTCCAGACGGTGCACTACCATGAACACGAACGCGCTCGACAAGATGCTGCCCAGCAAAATGACCAGGCCGCCGATCCAAGGACCGTAGAGCATGCCGGCGGCCATCTGCGTGGCCTCGCCGGGGATGAATGCAACCACGATCTGCAGGAACTGCAGCGCCAGCAGGATAAGGAAGCCCATAGGGCCGGCATCGCGCACGCTTTCGATGACCTGATCGATGCCACCGGGCTCGAACATCATGTGGATGTACGGCCACACCAGCCAGCTGACCAGGCTTATGATGCCGACGAACGCCGCCAGGCCCACGATCTTGAAGATATCGCCGCGACGCACGGGCCTGCCGCGCACCTGCGTTTCCTCGTTGGCCTTTTGCTGCAGCTCTTCCTTGCGTTCATGCGCACGCTCGCGAAGGCCCTGGTGCTGCCTTTGCTCGCGCGTTTTCTTGCGGGCCGCCTTGTTCTTGCGCTTGACGGCGCCTTTCTTGCGAGTGTTCGATTGCGCTCTTGCTTCCTTGCGCTTCAATTGGCCCACTTCGATTCCCGGCTACTCGCCGTTTCGTGCCTTATCGTACTCATCCTTGAACGCTGCGAACATGTTCTTCTTTTTCGGGGCGGCCTTCTTCTTGGCGCTTGAGGCTTTGCTTGCGGAAGCCGCCTTCTTCTGCCCGTCTGACGGGGCCACGGCCTTGTCGTATTCAGCTTTGAAGTCCTGGAACATATGCTTGGACTTGCTGATCTGCTTGCCCGTGGCGTATGCGCCCTTGTTGACCGCCTCGCCGGTTGCCGCGGCGGCCTTGCTGACCACGGGTTTCGCCTTGTCGACGGTGGTGTGCACCTTATCGACCGCAACGGCCGTTGCAGCGCCGGCCTTCTCAGCCACGCCGCCCTCGCTGTTCAGCTCGGCTACCTGGGGGGAGACGAGCATGGCGCCGAGCTGCACCTCGTCGTTTTCCATGCCCTCGGCGCCCATGTTGGCCAGCGCGGCGCCCATGCCGCGCTTGAAGCCGCGCACCATGTCGGCGGGGATGGTGCGCTTGCCCAGAAGCGCGTTCGATGTTGCGCCGTTGTCGGTTTCGAAGCAATCCACGGTGCCCGTGATGCGGTTGAACGTGACGTTGCCAACGATGCCGTAGGACTCGCCGTCCTCGCTCATGACGGGAAGACCCACCCACAGCACGCAGTCATCCCAGTTCAGGCCTTCTTTCTTGCAATATGCCTTGCCGCTTGCGGCTGCATCGGGGCGGATGATGACGCGGCCGTCCACCAGGTCGTAGCCGTCGATGGGCACGAACACGTCGGCGCGATGGAACATCCATAGCAGGTCGGGACGCTTCACCACGAAACCGATGACGCGTTTCTCCTTCGGATGGAACACGAAGCGGCGGATCTTGCCGATGCGCTTCGTGCCCTTCTTGCCGCCCAGCACGCGCGTGCCGGTCAGCTCGTGGGTGGTGATGAGTTTGCTCGCCATGGAAATCCCCTTATGCAGCATGAAGCGGCGCGCCGAAACCTGCCTAGGGCCGGACACGCCGCTTCGGTATCATGATTTGAATCGGATGCTATTCGGCCTTCGGCTCCTCGGCCTGATCAGGCGTTTCGGCAGCCTCCTCCGCAACGGGCTCGACAGCATCGACCACGGCCTCGACGGCCTCCTCGGTTGCCTGGCCTGCTTCTTCGGCGTTCTTGGCCACCTGGGAAGCGATGCGCTGGCGCGCAGCCTCGATCTTGTCGCGCAGCTCGTCGTTGTCCTGGGTGAAGGACGGCTTCAGGTTGCTGGCCACCTCGTGCACGCGGGCAGCGGCCTGACCGGCCACTTCCTGGCCCTTTGCCTGCACCGTGGACACGACCTCCTGGCCACGGGCGGCAGCGCTCTGGTACACCTGCTGAGCGTTCACGCCAGCGTCGGCGCTGATGTTCTGCGCCTGGCCCCAGGCCTCGTTCACCTTTTCCGCCACCATGGTGCGGGCTTCCTGGCCCGTACGGGGAGCGCACAGCAAAGCCGCCACGGCACCAACGGCTCCACCTGCGAGAAAGATACCAAGTTTGTTGCTCATCACGGCCTCCTAAATATGCGGGACGATCATCTGTGCTGCCATTATACGAGCAAGGCGATGAGGACTCGCCGACTTTCCAATACCTGCAGAAAAAGGTTGCCTTCTTGTTAGATTGCGAAAGCCCGTATACGGTTCAGGGGCCGCAAAAGCCCCCGTTATCGGCCGTTTTACGCGTCCAACGCGCTTTCGACCAGCTCGTTGAGGAGGTTGGGCAACGTAAGGCCCGCCGCCTTGGCCGCCTGGGCGAACGGGGCTTCAGCGGAGAAGCAGGGGTTCGCCACGGCCTCCAAGATGATGGCCTGCGCACCGTCCCAGATCAGGTCGACGCAACCGCAGTCGCGCATGCCCAGGGCGCGATAGGTTTCGAGCACCGCGCGCTCGATCTCGGCACGGATGGCCTGAGCATCGGCTTCGCTTGGGGACAGCGACGCGTTGCGCACGGGGACGTGCAGCTCGACGGCATCGGCGGCCTGTCGCGCCGCGGCGTCGTACCAGCCCTCCTTCGCCACAATCTCCACCGGAGGCAGCGCGAAGGCGTTCCAACCCGTGCCGATGACCGGCACGCACAGCTGCACGCCATCGACCCACGGCTGCACGAGCGCCCGCTCGCAGATCTTCAACGCCTCGCGCAGCGCTTCGGCCAGCTGCTCGGCGTCCTCGACGCGCGACACGCCGTGTGCGGAGCTGCCGGACGAGGGTTTCACGCACAGCGGAAAGCTGTCGGGAAAACGGCTTTCCACCTGGGAAAGCGCCGCCTCCATGCCCCAAAGCTCGAACGCACGGCGCGAAAGCGTCAGCGTTTGCGGCACCGTTGCCGTGACCGCGTCCTCCGTAAGGTTGTGGTACGCCTGGAGCGCCTCGGCGAGCGCCGCCTTGTCGTAGGCAAGACGGCACACCGCCGCGCTGCTGCCCACGCATGGCAGGCCGATCGCGGAAAGCGCGTCTTGGATGTCACCGGATTCGCCGTCGCCGCCGCGCAGGCAGCTGATGGCCGCATCGGGCCGCGCGCGCAGCAGGTCATCGATAAGGGAGCCGTCGGCCTGGAACAGCTCGGGCTCGTGCTCGGCCTCCTTCAGGGCCGCCATCACATCGTTCGCCGCGGCAAGCGAGCGCTCCGCCTCGAACGCGCCGCCTGCGATCACCGCTATCTTCAAGCCCATCTCGGGCCTCCTTTCCTTTTTTTGTTGCGCGTTACCCGCGCAGCAGCTTGTTGAGAAACGCCACAGAATCTCGCATGGCCCTTAGAGCTACCAGGTCGTCGGCGAAGCTCACGTCTATGCGGGCGATACCCGCCGCCTCGTCCAACCATTCGCTGGTGCCCACGATGGGGTGGTCGCTCGTCGCACCCGTCACATGAGGCGGAGCTTCCGCAGCTACGCCGGGCAACGTGAGCCACTGCCCCGCTTCCGCACGTACCTGCAGGTCAACCACCAGATGCTCCAGCAAATGAGGCAGCGGGGTACAGTCCATGACCGCCGCGAAGGCGGTGCCGCGCTCGTTGACGCAGGCATGCCGGGCAAGCGTGGGAACCTCGGCCAGCACGCGCGACATCAGCTGGGGCGAGGTGACGCGCGGGGCGTTGCCGAACGCCACCTGGCACACCAAATGCCCGCGCCGCACCTCCAAGCGCTCAACGCGAATCGGACCCGCCGAAGCGCCCTCGCCCGCACAGGCGCCATCGTGCGTCATCGCAGCGACCCGCTTTTCAGCTGCTCGAGGGTCACCGCATTGCTACCGGCTGATTCGATGCCGCCCTCGGCGACCGCACCGGTGAACCCTTGCGATCCGGAGCCGCTCCCGCCCTCGGCGGAATCGCCGTCAACGGATTCGCCGGCGTTCGCATCGTCCGGTGCGGTATCGTCCGCGGAGGACGCGTCGGCGTCCTGGGCGGGAGCCGTGCTTGCCGGCACCGCCACGGCGCCTTCGCCCGGCGTGCGGTCAAGCACCGTCACGCCGTCGACGACCTCCTCGCGCGGGACCTCCTTGCCTTGCAACCCGGTGATGAGCTGGCCGAACTGCCAGCCGATATCGCTGAAAAGGTTGCCCCAGAACGAGAAACCGTCGCCGTCGGTGATGACCAACTCGCTGCGATCGGCCGAGAAGCGGTACCGCCCCTGGCCCTGCAGGTCGGCGAACGTGAACGTGATGGTCTTCGCCCCGGTGTCGAGCGTGTAGCCGTAGGCCACGTCGCTGGTCAGATGGATCTCCTGACCATCCACCGTGACCAGGGATGTCGTTCCGTTCGCATACCACGCACCCTGGAAATCGGCGGCGTCGTCGTAGCGAAGCCAACGATTCCACGAGAACGTACCGACCGTGACCACCACCACGGCAATCGCCACCAACACGGCAACGACGGGCCAGGTCAATTGCAGCTTAGGCACGTTGAACGGAAGCTTGCGCGCCGTTTCGCCAGCCTGCGACCCTTCGCCGGCTTCCCGACTTTGCGCGGCGTCGCCTTCGATAGCGCCCTGCCCTGCGGCGGCGCCTTCGCCTTCCCCGGTATGCTTGAGCATGCGCTGTCGACGCTCGAGCCTGCGCTTGGCTGCCTCACCCGCGATGGCGGCGCGGGCGGCGTCCTTCGCGCGGTCGGCATCGGCTTCGGAGACGGTGCCTTCCATCTGCTTCGCCTGGTCGGAAGCGGTCTTTTCGGCCTTCGCGACCGAGAAGCGCTTCAGGCGGCGCTTCATCCCTGCGGCCTTGTTTTGCGCTGCAGAGGCCTGCTCGGCAGGTGCGGCGGATTCCCCGGCCGATGCCGAGGCCTTCCCGTCCCCGCCCGGTTGAACCGAGGGAACATTCAGCGGCTTGCGGGCCTTCGTCGGCTTGCCTGCTCCACGCTTCGACGCGGAGGGCCTGGGTTGTTGCGAGACCGAAGGCCTGGCGGGCTGCGCCGCGGAAGGCCCCACGGGCCGCGAGGCGGACTGCCGCACAGATTGCGATGCACCCGTTTCCCCAGCCTGAGCCGGACTTGCCTGGTTCGCCGCCTGGTTCTGCTTCAGACGCGTCGAGCTTTGCGGCATGGCGATGCGCCGCTTGGGTTTACCCGGTGCCGCCACCTGGGCGCCGGCCTGGTTCGCCGCGTTCGCGGCAGCATCGCCCGACCCCGCTGTAGCCGCCTCGGGGCGCACCTCGGGACGGGCAACCGCCTTGCCCTTAACGGAAGGGCGCGCCGGTTTGCCCGGCGCGCCCTGTTCGTTATTCTGCTTCGGTGGCTTTCGTTTCGTTACCACGTGCAAAATACCTTATCTACGTGCAGTTTTCCTTCAGAAGGCCATGCGCCGGCTTTACGCCTGGTCGCCGATGACCTCGACGCCGCCCATGTAGGGGACCAGCACCTCGGGGACCTTGATGGTGCCGTCGGCCTGCTGATAGTTCTCCATGATGGCGGCCATGGTGCGGCCCACCGCCAGGCCGGAGCCGTTCAGCGTGTGGACGTAGCGCGAGCCCTTGAAGTTCTCGGGGTCGCGGTACTTGATGTTCGCACGACGCGCCTGGAAGTCGACGCAGTTGGAGCAGGAGCTGATCTCCTTGTAAGCGCCGTAGCTGGGCAGCCAGACCTCCAGGTCGTAGGTCTTGGCGGCGGAGAATCCGATGTCGCCGGTGCACAGGCTGATCACGCGATACGGCAGGCCCAGCAGCTGCAGGATGTTCTCGGCGTCGTTGACCATGGACTCCAGCTCGTCGTAGCTTTCCTCGGGCTTGGCGTACTTGACCATCTCCACCTTGTCGAACTGGTGCACACGGATGAGGCCGCGCGTGTCGCGACCGGCGCTGCCGGCCTCCTCGCGGAAGCACGGGGTGAACGCGCAGTAGTGAAGCGGCAGGTCGGAAGCCTCGAGCACCTCGCCGGAGTGGATGTTGGTCAGCTGCACCTCGGCCGTGGGAATCAGGTAGAGGCCCTCACGGGTTTTGAACAGATCGTCCTCGAACTTGGGCAGCTGGCCGGTGCCGGTCAGCGTGTTGGCGTTGGCCATGGCCGGGCACCACCACTCGGTGTAGCCGCGGCTGGTGTGCGTGTCGGCCATGAAGTTGATGATGGCGCGCTCCAGGCGGGCGGCCTGGCCGCGCAGCAGGACGAAGCGGCTGGCAGCCAGCTTCACGGCGCGCTCGGGCTCGAGCATGTGCAGGTCGGCGCCCAGGTCCCAGTGCGGCTTCATCTGGATGCCCTCGGCCTCGAAGTCGCGCGGGGTGCCCCAGCGGCGCACCTCGGGGTTGTCGTTCTCGTCATCGCCCACGGGGGTGGTGTCGGCCGGCATGTTCGGCGTGCGCAGCAGGATGTCGTGCAGCTCGGAATCGGCGGCCTCGCGCTTGGCGGAGACGGCGGCCAGCTGGTCGTTGATCTCGCGGACGCGCTCCTTGGCGGCCTCGGCCTTGTCCTTCTCGCCGGCGGCCATCATCTGGCCGATGCTCTTGGACGTGGCGTTGCGCTCGGCCTGCAGGGCCTCCTCCTCGGTGATGGCGGCACGACGGGCTTCGTCAAGTTCGGAGAAGCGCGACGCGTCCCATGAAGCATGACGGTTCTTCATCGCCTGGGCGACGGCTTCCTGGTTTTCGCGAACGAACTTAAGATCTAGCATTGCGCGCTCCCCTTCTATGAATCGGTTGTAGTAGAGCAGTATCCCAGTATAGCGCAGCGAACGCGCGTGCGGCGCGGGCGATAAGGGGCCTTCACGGGAGCGGCATGCGAAGGCGCAGGGATCGCGGCTATGTGATAACGGCGCAATAACAAGCGCATGCAGCGGCGCACGAAGGGCGACGGCGATAATGGGGGCATGAAAACGATCACAAACATAGCCGACCGGCTGTTCCGCAAGGTGGAGCCGGTCGATTCCGCTTTCGGAAGCGAAGCTGCCGGAGCTGCCGCAGAAGGCGCTGCGGGAGAAACATCGGGGCAAACCTGCACCGCTTTCCCCGCCGAAACCCGCACACCGGCGTTTTGCGCCATCGACTGCCCGGGCCGCTGCCCGCTTGAGCTGCACCTGCGCGACGGCGAGCTTGCGCGCGTGTCGGCGAACAAGGCCGCCCCCGCGTGCCACCGCGGGCTGTCCATGCGCGCGTGGGCGAACAGCCCCGATCGTCTCATGTGGCCCCTCCGGCGCGTCGGGCCGCGCGGTTCCGCACAGTTCGAGCGCGTGACCTGGGACGAAGCGCTTGACGAGATAGCCGACCAGCTAGCCCGCATCCGCCGCGAGCACGGCAGCGAGTCCATCTACCTGGCCTACACCACCGGCCAATCGTGCACCACTGCCGACCCGTTCGAGCGGCTGATGAACTGCTTCGGCGGCTTCCTCGACCACTACAACAACTACTCGAATCCGCAAATCAACGCCATGGTCCGCAGCATGTACGGGCCCGGCGCGCTCTACCCCGGCGGCAGCGAGCTCGACACCGCCGCCGACGCGCGGCTTGTGCTGGTGTTCGGCGCTTCGCCGGCGGAAACGGGGACGGGCCGTGCCACCTGGCACGGCGCCTGGGACCGCGTGGTCGGGCAGGTAGGCGAACGCGGCGGACGCATCGTCATGGTGGACCCGCGCCGCAACGGTTCCATTCCCCAGCGCAAGGGATCGGACCAGCAAACCGTTTCCTGGCTGCCCATCAACCCTGGGACCGACGGCGCGCTTGCGGCAGCGCTTTTGCACGAGCTGGCGTTCACGCACAACGCGCTGGACTGGGATTTCCTGCACGAGCGCTGCATCGGGTTCACCGACGGGACGCTGCCCGAACGCTGGCGCGGCCTGGGGCTTTCCGTAATGGATTACCTGCGCGGCACCGGCTACGACCGCGTGGCGAAAACGCCCGCGTGGGCGGCGGCGATCACCGGCACCCCCGCGGACGACATCCGCGAACTGGCAGCGCAGCTTGCCACCACACGGCCCGTGTTCATCATGCAGGGCTGGGGGCCGCAGCGTCGCAGCAACGGCGAGATGACCAGCGGCATGATCATGATGCTGGCTGCGGCACTCGGGCAGGTGGGCCTGCCCGGCACGAACAACGGCATGAACGTCGCCTGGGGCGGCGGATTCCTCACGCGTGTTTCCGCAGGTAAGAACCTTATTCCCTTCCGCATTCCGGCGTATCGGTTCCTCGATGCCATCGAGAACGGGGGAGCGCTGGGCGCACGCGAGGGAGTTCGCGGGCTGCCAGAAGCAAGTTGCGGTGACGCGGAGGGATCCAGCTTCGCAACGGAAGCAGAGTTGAAGCAAGCCTTCCATAGCGGACGTGCAACAGATTTCGTACAACATCAAGATAGCGCCGCGCACCTCCCTTGCAGCATCAAGGCGATCATCTGCCACGGCGGCAACTGCCTGACCAACCAGCACGGCGACGTCAATCGCGCGCACCGCGTGCTGGGCGACCCGACGAAGTGCAAGTTCATCCTGAACGTGGACGTGGAGTTCACCGATTCCGCCCGCTACGCCGACATCGTGCTGCCCGACCTGTTCCGCATGGAACAGGAAAGCGCGATGGACGCCGATGCATGGGGCCGGCGCATCGCCGTCGGCACCGGGGAGCTGGGCGCGCGCTTCGAGCGTCGCGGTGCCTGGAACACATGCGTTGAACTGGCGAAACGCTGGGGAATAGAAGATGCGTTCACCGAAGGGCGCACGGAAGGCGAATGGATTCGCCACCTGTACGAGGGCGACCGCGAACGCAGCACCGGGCTGCCAACATTCGACCAGCTGCTCGAGGAAGGGCTCGCCTGGCGGGCCGACCGCACCGAGCCGTTCGTGGCGCTTGCCGATTGGCGAAGCAACCCCGTCGCACACCCGCTCGACACGCCATCGGGCAAGATAGAGCTGTTCAGCGAGCAACTCACCGCCGCAGCCGAAGCGCTGCGAGGCACGCCCGATGAAGGCGCCATCACGCCCATCCCTACCTACGTTCCCGAATGGGGCCCGGCGGAGTTCGCCGTGGGGCAGGCTGCGAGCGACGAAGCGCAGGCACCGAGCGCCGGGCTGCGCGCGGATGGCCAGGAAAGCGAAATGGGCACCGAACCCACCCGCGACCAGCCGCTTCGCGTTTTCGGCTTCCACAGCGTCGCGCGCATCCATTCTTCGTGGGGCAACGTACCCGCGGTTTCGCGACGCGTGCCGCAGGTCATCTCGATCAACCCCGCCGACGCGGACGCGCGAGGCATCGCGACCGGCGACCTGGTGGAGGCGTCGAACCGCTTCGGCACGCTGCGCCTTCCCGCGCACATCACCGACGACGTGATCGCCGGCACCATCGTCATGCCGCAAGGGGCCTGGTGGCAAGCGGAAAGCGACGTCGCCGAGCCCATCGACGTCGGCGGCTGCATCAACACGCTCACCATCAGCCGCCCCTCGCCGCTGGCGTTCGGCAACCCCCAACACACCTGCTGGTGCAGCCTCCGCAGACACATGGG
Organism: uncultured Coriobacteriaceae bacterium; assembly: GCA_900550055.1. Taxonomy (GTDB): domain Bacteria; phylum Actinomycetota; class Coriobacteriia; order Coriobacteriales; family Eggerthellaceae; genus Senegalimassilia. The sequence goes on from URQU01000002.1 coordinate 69,519, forward strand.
GACGGAGGCTTATCTGTCCGAAACCGCCCACCCTGCCTGACGGTTCGGGTTCGGGGACAGGTCGGACGGTTTGGGGACGTAGGACTAAGTGTCCGAACCGGACACTTAGTCCTACGTCCCCAAACCGTCCGACTCAAACCGTCCGATCCGTCAGGCGCTCGAGACCTTCAAACTCTTGCGGTTTGTTGCGAATCGTAGGTTGTTCTTCGTTCTTGGCGCGACTGGACCGGAAACGGTGTAGTATACTTTGGCTTTGTAATACGCGCCTTTAAGCGCTTGCGAACGAACCGTTAGGAACAGCATGGATTGGATCGGCCTGTACCATTTTCTTTTCGAGTCATATGCCGGCATCGGCATTATGGTCGGTGCGGGTCTCATCATCAGCCTTATCGCATGCTTCATCATGGAACGTCGCACCCGCAAAACGTTCGTCGACCGCCCGAAAGGCAAGGACGACTGGTCCTTCTTCGACGATGACGACGAGGAAGACTCGGAATAACCACGCGGCGGCCACTCACTCACACCTGCCGCCGAACCGCCCCGCAACGCCAATACGCGGGGCGGTTTCTTTTTGCCCGAACGCAAAAGAGCCCGCAAGCACGACGCTTGCGGGCTCTTCGTTTCCCGTTTTGAAGCTACAGCGCGAAGCCGATGGCGTCCAGCACGTACTTCGGAACCATGAAACGCACCGTCTTCTGCGGGTCCACCATCTGGCACACCTGCACGTCGGCGACCAGCGACAGCAGCATGACCAGATCGGCCTCGGATTCGTTGGTGCGCGATGCCAGCAGGTCGACCATCTGCTGAACGGCCAGCTCAGCGGCCGCATCCAGCGATTCCGCGGACACGATGATGCCGAAATGCGTGTCGTTCTCGATCAGCGGGTTCACCAGCTTCAGCTCGGGCATGGCCGTCAGCGTGACGGTGGCGTAGCCTGCAACCTCGGCGCCGGAGACGCTGATCTCGCCGTCGCCCATGGCCGCGTGCATGTCGCCGCAGCCGAACAGCGCGCCATCGACCGCCACGGGGAAGTACAGCGTGGCGCCGGTGGTGATCGCCGTGTTGTCCATGTTGCCGCCGTGGCTGCCCGGCGTGCCGCAGTTCACCGGCTCGCCCTCGGGGGCAACGCCGATAACGCCGATCATGGGGCGCAGCGGGATGTTCAGGCGCTCATCCCAAGCCAGCGTGTTGCCCTGGATCTTGCAGTAATGCGTGGCCCACTCGGTGAAGCGGTTGCCGCACACACCCTCGTCCTGGCCTGTAGCGGAGCAGGTCTGCTCATCAAACTCGATGTTGTCGATGCGCACCTTCAGCGCGCCGCCCGCCTTCGCGCCCTCGACGAACACCGGGCCGGTCGCCGGGTTGATGGCGTCCCAGTCCAGATCGTCCATGGTGTCCTGAGGGCCGGTCAGCTGATTGCTGAAGCAGTCCTTCGTGCGGATGCGCACCGTCTCGCCGGACTTCACGGTCAGCACCGGCTCAAGATCGCGGTCGAAGGAGAACAGCGTCTTATCGTCGTTAAGCTCGATCATGGGTTTCCTTCCTATCCATGTAAGGCCGCGGCACCGCGCCGACGGCCGTTTTTGCGTTATCCCGCAACGCCGCTTCGCCCTAACGTCGGGGGCGGAAGCTATTCGCCGCTCTCGTCATAATACTCGGGGTCGGGCAGAAGATAGGCGGCGAACAGCATAATGCCCGAGGAAACGGCCAACGAGGCCACATCGGCAGGGTCGGTGAAGGCGGATGCGGAAGGAGACCCGCAAACCGCCGCCAAAACGAACCCGGCAACCAGCACCGCCGCGCCCGCCAGCACGCCGAAGGACGCGAACAGCCGCGTGGGACGCCAACGCAGCAAGGCGCAAGCACCCGCCGCAAGCACCCAGCTTGCCGCCATGATCCACGTGCTCGGCTCCGTCAGCATGGCCGCCATCCGGTCTATCACCGCATCGCTTGCGAACGCCGCGGTCGAGAAATGCCAGGTAGCAAGCACATCCCACCCCATGAATGAGGCGCTTCCCAAGCCCGCCAGCATGAACCCGCATAGCACCTGGAACGCCGCGGTCGCCATCGCCGCAACCGGACGCAGCGCAAAACCCGCCGCCAACGGGCCGAGCGGCCCCAACCCGATTGTGCCGGCAAGCGGCGTCGCCAGCGCGGCGTTCGCGGTAGCATCGCCCGCGCGGCCCAGGTACCACCACCATACGCCGATGCCCGCCAGCAGCACGCATCCCGCAGCGGGCACGCCGCACATCACCAGCATGGCCGACAGGGAAACGAATCCCAAAAGCGCGCCCAGATGAGGGCGAAGCGCGCCGGCAAGCGTGATGAGCAGCAGCAACCCCCAGAACAGCGGGTTGGCGAACCCTTCGGTCTGCGAGATGTTCTGCAGCGCCGCAAACGCCAGCAGCGCCGACCCTGCCGCGCCGCACGCATGCGAGCCGAAGAACAGCAGCTCGGGGGTGATGCGATCGCGCAACGGGATGCCCGGCTCGCGAGGCTGCGGCTCGGTCCCCTCTTCCTCATCCGGACCGGCCACGATGTCGGCCAGCTCCGCGCGACCCTTCGCCGGATCGCCCAAAAACGGCGAAAGCTCTTCCGCGAAATCCGCCACCGTCTCGTAGCGCTCCTCGCGTTCGGGATCCAGCGCATAGAAGATGGGGTCGTCCGCAGCCGGATCGAGGTTGTCCCAACACAGCGACGGCAACACCAGCTCGCCGTCTTCGATAGCTTCCTGCGCCTGGAACAGGTTCGGCGCCAAGAACGGGTTCTCGCCCGCCAGCATCTCGTACGTCACCGACGCGAGCGCCCATTCGTCGCACCGCGCATCAAGGTTCTCCTGGCGCATCTGCTCAAGCGGCATGTAACCGATGGTGCCGCCGCCAGCCACGCCGAATCCCTGGGCGTCGGCCAAGGTTGCCAGGCCGAAATCGGTCACCTTCACCTGGCCCGATGCGTTGATGAGGATGTTGTCGGGCTTGATATCCAGATGCAGCACGCCGTTCTCATGCGCCACTTCAAGCGCGTGCGCCACCGCGTCGAACACGGCGGCGACCACGTCGAGCGTCAGCCGATCATCGTGGTCGCGCAAAAGCTCGGTAAGCGTCATGCCCTCAACGTATTCCATGATCAGATACGCTGTGGAATCCTGGATTTCGAAGTCGTGCACCGTAACGATGCTGGGATCCGACAGAATGGCCGCCGTGCGAGCTTCGTCCAAACCGGGAATGCGCGAGAGCGTGCGCACCAACGGACGGCTTGCAGGGTCGACCTCATCCGTCAGGCTAACCGACTGACCGGGCAAAAGCTGGCCGAGAGAAGCATCCGAGCTCGACGTGCCCGCGGAATCGCAGCCCGCTCGGCTGACGGAAGCGCTCGCTAGCTCTTCCTGATCGTCGGAAGCGCCAGAATCCCCAGCATCCCCGGAGCCCGCAAAACCCGCTTCCTCGGGCAAATCCTCCCAAGGGGGAACGTCCGCCGGATCGACAACGCTCGACGAAGAGCCCGCGGAACCCGCCGCATGCACGCTCGATGCAATCACGCTTTCGCTACGTTCATCAGGGGAAACATCAATCGCATCGGCCCCGGGAAGGGCGGCGCGCAACAACTCGGCCTCGGACAGGGGGATGCACTTGATGGCCACTTTGCGCTGGATGCGCGTATCCCACGCCACCTGCACCGTGCCGAAGCCGCCGGCCCCCGCCTTGGCAAGGGGCTTGTATCGATTGAGTATCAGCTGCGTTTTAGTCATGCGCACATTATATTGCAGGCGCTTGCGCGCCATAGGTACATCAAATCCATTCGCTACAATCGGCAGCCTAAGCAACAACAGAAAGGCCGCCGTTGAAAGACACCCGCACGCTTTCGCTTCCCCAGCGCATCGCCGCAGCATTAGCCGCCCTGGCGCTGGCGTTCTCGTTCGCGCTTCCCGCAACAGGCTGCTCCATCAGCATCGGCGACAGCCCCGCCAGCACCGGCAACTCCATCAGCAGCACCGACGATAGCTCTGGCCAGGGCGCGCAATCCGCCCAGGCGACCATCGCCGACATTCCCGCCTATACCGGAGCGTTATGCATCGACATCAACCACGGCGAGCCCGGGTTCACGGCCCAAGACGAGGCGCGCGGGACGTTTATGCAGTTCAGCGACCTAGATTTCGAAGGCCGCTGCGGCACCGCCTTCGCACGAATCGGACCCGATACCGTATCCAGCGAGAAGCGCGGCGACATTTCGCAGGTACACCCAAGCGGGTGGGTGCAGCGCAAATACAGCTTCGTCGACGACGGCATGCTGTACAACCGCAGCCATCTGATCGCGCACCAGTTGTGCGGGGAGAACGCCAACGAGAAGAACCTGATCACGGGCACGCGCACGTTCAATGCAGTAGGCATGCTGTATTACGAGGAGCTGGTGGGCGACTACGTGCGCAGCACGGGCAACCACGTGCTCTACCGCGTCACGCCGCTGTTCGCCGCAAACGACCTGGTGGCGCGCGGAGTTCAGATGGAAGCGAAGTCCCTCGAGGACAACGGCGAAGCCGTGCAGTTCAACGTGTTCGTGTACAACGTGGAGCCGGGCGTAGCCATCGACTACGTGACCGGCGAAAGCTGGGAATCGTCCGAAACCCCGCAGGTCACCAGCAAAGGCAGCGCCACCATCACCACCGCGGCAGCCGCACGGGCGGATAAGGCAGCTGCGGGAAGAAGCGCGGGCAGCGGGAGCGGCACCGGCAGTAGCGGAAGCAATGCCGGCGATGGCCACGGAACCGGCAGCAACAGCTCCAACAACCAAGGCACGTCCGAGCAGCAGGACTACATCCTGAACGTGAAGAACAAGAAGTTCCACAAACCCGACTGCTCCGCCGCCAGCGACATCTCAAGCGCAAACAAGCAAGACTTCACCGGCACCCGCGACCAACTCATAGCCAAAGGCTACTCCCCCTGCGGCATCTGCAAACCGTAAGCTTGCCCAAAGAAACTACTTGAGGCGACAAAGCGAAGAGCGCTCAATACCGACCTCTCGAACCCATCAGCATGCAACAAAAAAGAAACGGCGGGAATCCCCGCCGTTTCTTTTCGCACTACTAATTATTTCAAACCCGCCTCGCGAGCAATCTCGACGCCGATTTGATGAGGAACGCCAACAACCAAAGCGTTGCCCATGCAGAAAGCTCGGCGACCGTCACTCATACCCGTATTCGTCCAGCCCTTCGGAAAACCTTGCAGCCGATCAAGCTCATCGGGAACAAGACGACGGAATCGACCATCAACCTCAACAACGTGCTTGAAACGAGAAGCCCCGATGCCGCCTTCGCCAGTCAAGATGGTACGCGACGGCCTATCGAGCGCATCGGGGAACGTCATCGAGCCCTCGGAGTAGACGTACTTGAAGCCCGTTTTCTTATCCACGCGCTCCTCGCGCTTGCCGCCCTTCAAATACTTCCAGGCCTCGAACTTCTCGTCCGGAATATAGAACTGCTCAGGGACTTCGCTCTCCGGAACCAGCACGTTTCCAAGCGCACCAAGCTCGCCCTCGTACTTCTCCGTCAGGTCAAAGGTCAGAACCTTATAATCCTGCATCACGCCTGCAGTACAGAACGGGGATTTCTTGCCGGCAAGGTCGAAGTGCTGGGAAATGTCATAAGGGTCATGTTGAATCTCAAACTCGGAAACCTTCTCCGGATCCTCCGTTGGGAACGCACGAGCCATCACGCCGTTTTTAGCGCGGTCCGACAAATCCCAGTTATCGCTGGTCATTTCAGCAAAAATGTAAACGCGTTTGCGTCGCTGGTTAAACCCGTATTCGCCGCTGTTCACAACATGCCATTCAACCGAATAGCCCAGGTCAGCCATGCAAGAGAGGATAATCGCGAAATCGCGGCCACGCTGCGTCGCAGGACTTTTGAGCAAGCGATCCACGTTTTCGAGCAACACGTACTTCGGCTCTTTCAGATGCAAGAAGCGATAGATGTCCCACCAAAGAACACCCTTCTTGCCCTCGATTCCGCGAGCAGCGGACAACGGTTTTGCCACGCTATAATCCTGGCACGGAAAGCCACCGACAACCATCTGAACGTCGGGGATATCGGTTTTACCGGCTTCATAGTCATCGAGAACCTTGTTGATGTCCTGGTTAACGCAGCTCCCTTCGCCAAAACGCTGCTCATAGCAGCGCCAAGCGAATTGCTTGCCCTCGGTTCCAGGAGGCTCCCACTGATTGGCCCAAATCGTTTTAAAAGGTCCCGCTGCCGGGAGATTGAACTCAGGATGCTCGAGGCTTTGGTAGCCTTCAAGGCCTAGGCGAAACCCGCCAACGCCAGCAAAAAGCTCGGCCACCGTAATCATGTCAGCCCTACCGCCATTCCTTGTTCCTGCCATTATTCAGAACTTATAATTATGACCAACGATAACCGATCGATCAAGGAAAAATCCAGATCTATTTGCGCTACTCAGCTTTTTTTCACAACAGCGGCCGAAAGCCCAACCGCCATTGATACGATAGGGAGCACGACATGACCAAGTCTAGCCATAGGTACACAGCAGAAGGCATTCGAGAGCGTTTTACTGCAGCAATCGGGAAAACCGCAGGTGAACTTGACACCAAGGGCATCCTTTCCGGCTCGACCGCGTATAAAAACAAAGGGCGCATCGGAGCCGTTATCGAACAATCTGTTTTAGGCTACCCCGCAGATAATAGACAAGAGCCCGATTTGGTCATCGATGAAACCGAATGGGAACTAAAAACTACTGGACTTATCGCCGCGACCCGTAGCGACTCTTGGCGGGCAAAAGAGCCTATGTCAATCACCGCCGTCTCACCAAACCGAATCGTTGGCGAGGAGTTCTCAACATCAACATTCTGGCACAAGGCCGAACGACTCCTAATCGTCTACTATCTATACGTCAAACCCGGAAAAGGCATGATGCCGAGCTATGCATCTTTCGAGATAAAGGGATTTGACCTGCACGAATGGAACAGCATAGACCGAAAACGTCTTGAAGCCGACTGGACAACGATACGCGATTACGTTAGAACCGCACTAGCCGGAGACAAAGAAGCGCTATTGCCAGGACTATCAACCCTAATCAACCCACGCCTCCTTTATTTGGACACTTCGCCTAAGTATCCTAACGCTCCACGCTTCAGGCTCAAGTCTTCACTCGTCACGCAAATGGCAAGGGAACGGCTGGATGATAACTTAGAAATGATTCCCGATACCTACGAAATTGAGTCGTCTGACCAATTCAACATGCATCTTGGAATCATCGCTTCTCAACTACGCGATAAAACCCTGGCTGAATACGCCACAATGTTCAATTTGCCTTTCGACGCAGAAGGACGCAGGGACAGCAAGGCTTTGGCTGAGCAAATTATCGTTCGCCTTTTCACCGGACAACCAGGCAAAATCTCACAAGTGCCCCTCTTTGTAAAAGCTGGATTCCAGCTTAAGACAGTTGTTCTCACCGTAAGGGGCGGAAGAACCGAAGACATGAAGCTTTCGCCCTCAATCGACTTCGATGAGATGTGCGATCCGGATACGGAATTCGAAGACTCCTCGTTTGCCAGCATCTTCCTTGATTCAACAATCATCGTTGCGGTTTTCAAGGAGCCATATGATAATTGCCCTCTTCACGCTTGCCAATTTCAAGGGTTCAAACGATTCTGGCTTGGCAAGTATATCGATGAGGCGCAAAAACTATGGAGCCAAATGCGCCGCTTGATTTTCTCTGGCACATTGATTGATGAACCTATATGCGATAAGAGCGGCAACCAGCGATTCACCCCGAAAACCGGCATCCCAATGACCGCTCCAAACTGGCCAAAATCAAGGGATGGCGTACTGTTCGTACGCGGTTCGGGAAACGATGCGACCAAAAAGCCCGTTACCGTAAATGGGATTAAGATGTATCACCAGAACCTCTGGATAAAAGGAACCGATGTCGCAATTCACCTCGGCATGACAGATTACATCAAATAACGCGCCACCCTAGCATTTTAGGGATTCGATTAATAAAGATTTTCGCAATGCGATGATCGCCATCAAACCCGAGCACGGTCATCGCGCCCCTTAAAACAACGTCCGTTCTTAAAACAACGTCCCCTGTCCCAGCGTTGTCGCCGCTGGCGGTTGCTCTGGGGCAGCCGCTAGCGCAAGCCCTTCGCGGTTCGCTAGCTTTTGCCAGTTGGCTACCAGGCTGGGCCATGGCGCACGCAGCCACCAGCGCGCCTCGGCAAGCGTGAGCGCCAGGGGCATGCGGTTGTGCACGGGCGCAACGCTGGCGTTCGGGCGCGTGGTCACTACTGAGAAGCGGCCTTGACCGCATACCGCCGCCAGCAGCAGCGGCGAACCTTCGCCGTTTTCGAAACGATACTGCTGCTTGATTCGCCGCCCCGTTTTCGCGCTGCGCACCGTTTGAGTTGCATGCGCCTCGAAGAATCCGCCCGTCACCACAATGCCGCGACCCTGCGCGATCGGCTGCTCCCACATACCCGGATTCGGCCCCATCGCCGTTTCCAGGCGCGTGTTGTACACGGGTCGTTGCTGCCATTCAACAGGGAATCCCCAGGTCAAACGTTCAACAGCCAGTTGGCTTTCCGGACCGCGGACGATTACGTCAACGCCCGCGCCAGGGAACGCATCCTCGCCCGGCTCAACCTGCGCCGTCGCGGCTTCACCAGCCATCGGACGCGCGGGCCAATCGGGCTGTGCGTTCACAGGCGAATCCGCCTGCAGCTCGCGCACAACTTGCGCAACCTCATCCCACGTAACGACCGTGAACCTTCTACACACGATGAACCGCCCCGCTTCTTCTTAGGGTCCGCCCCGCCGCCCTCGACTTTTCAGTTATACGTTTTCGCGATTCGTATAAAGAAGGGGCTAGGAATCCCATTTACTTTATAAGATTTCCGGGATTCGTATAATTTAGCGCACGATTTCGAGCGCTTCTTTATACGATTTCGCGTTCCGTATAAAAAAGGGAGCCCCGTAGGACTCCCGTTTAGCGTGCTCTATTGAAAGGGACTGGCGAAGCCGGGGCTTTGCATTGGGGAAATCGCTTCCCCGGTCAGCGCAGCAGTTGCTTGCGTTGCTGCTACTTCTCTTCCTTGTCCTTCTTGTCAGCCTCGGTGATGCTGCAGTTGGTGATAAGGATGAGCGAGGCAACGGAGGCAGCTGCCTGCAGGGCCGTGACGGTGACCTTGGCCGGATCGGCAACGCCCATGGAGATCATGTCGCCGTACTTGCCGGTCTCGCAATCCAGGCCGAAGCCGGGCTGCGCTTCAAGCGCCTTGGTAACCTCGACGTCGCCGTTGTAACCGGCGTTGCTGCACAGCGCGCGCATGGGCTCCTCGAGCGCCTTGCGCAGGATGTCCACGCCGAAGCGCTCCTCATCGTTGGCGACTTCCACCTGATCAAGCACCTTGGACGCCTGGATCAGGGCAACGCCACCGCCTGCCAGCAGGCCCTGGCTTGCAGCCGAGCGCGTTGCGCGCAGGGCGTCCTGGATACGGCTGCGAATCTCGTTCATCTCGGTCTCGGTTGCAGCGCCGACGCTCATGACGGCGATACCGCCGGACAGCTTCGCCAGACGCTCGCGCAGAACGTCCAGCTCATAGTCGGAATGCGGGGTCTTCAGCTCGTTGCGGATGGCCTCGCAGCGCTTCTCGATGGCCTCGGGCTTGCCCTTGCCGCCGATGATGAGCGTGCGGTTCTTCGTGATCTGCACGCTTGCGGCGCGGCCGAGCATGCTCTTCCTGGCGTCGGACAGCGACAGGCCGCGCTCGGGGGAGATGACCTCGCCGCCGGTGAGGATGGCCATGTCCTCCAGCTCGGCCTTGCGGCGCTCCTCGGCGCCGGGACACACCACGGCTGCGCTGATGAGCGTGCCCTTCTGGCGGTTCATCAGCAGGGAGTTCATGGATTCGCCGCGCACGTCGTCCGCCACGATGAGCAGCGGATGGCCGGACTGCATGACTTCCTCCAGCACGGGCACGACGTCCTTGAAGTTGTCGGCAAGACGCTGGTCGGTGATCAGGATGTAGGGCTGCTCCAGCTCGCCGGTCATGGAACCCATGTCGTCGGCCATGTACGGGGAGATGAAGCCGCGGTCGAACAGCATGCCCTTCTTGATCTCCAGGCCGATGCCGAACTTGGTGGACTTCTCAACGGAGATGACGCCGTCCTGGCCGATCTCATCCAGGGCCTCGGCGATCTTCGCGCCGATCTCGGGGTCGCCCGAGGAGACGGTGGCGATCTCGGCCATCTGCTCGCGCGTGGTCACCTGCGTGGCGGCCTTCAGCAGCTCGTCGGATGCGACATCGGCGGCCTTCTGGATGCCGCGGCGCAGCGCCAGCGGGTCGTTGCCGGCGGTAACGTAGCGCACGCCCTCGCGCACGATAGCGTCGGCAAGCAGCGTTGCCGTGGAAGTGCCGTCGCCGGCCTCGTTGTTCGCGGCGGTTGCGGCCTCGCGGACCACCTGCAGGCCCATCTTCTCCACATGGTCGTATGCGCCCACATGTGCGGCAACGGTAGCGCCGTCGTTGGAGACGTTGGGATGACGCTCGCCTTTCTTGGTGATGCCGACGTAGCGGCCCTTCGGGCCGATGGTCACGCGCACCGCGTCGGCCAGCTTCGCCACACCGGTCGCAAGCTTCTCGCGCGTCTCGTTGTCGTATGCGATTTCCTTAGCCATGCTATGAGCCCCTTCCTTGAGCACGTGCATAACGATATTTGCTACCAAAGAAAGTTAGCACTCTTTGGCGAGGAGTGCTAGATGCAGGCAGGTATTTATGGGAAACGGAAGCGTTTCGTTACCTATTTACGCTTCCAGCCACGCCGCCAGCGGCTCGGGGGCATCGAACACGTCGCAGTTGCTGCGCCAGTCGGTGGAGTTGAGGCCCGTAGCCGTGGCGCGGTCGAGCATCTCGACCAACGGGTCGAAATAGCCGCCAACGTTCAGGATGGCGCTCTTGGCATCCAGTTCGCCGGCCTTCACCTGGGAGACGATGTCGAAGAACTCGTCGAACGTGCCCAAGCCGCCGGGCAAGGTGACAAACGCGTCGGCCAGCGAGGTCATGCGCGTCTTGCGGGTGGCCAGGTCGGATTCGCAGATCAGCTCGGTGCACGGGTACACGGGGCGACCCTTCTTGTTCAGGCCCTCGGTGACCACGCCTATGACGCTGCCGCCCGCATCGCCCACGCCGTGCGCGACCGCGCCCATAAGGCCCACGTCGTAACCCCCGAACACCAGGCCGTGCCCACGCTCGCCCAACGTGCGTCCCAGCTCGTAAGCGGCATCGATGTACAGCGCATCCAAATCTCGGCTCGACGAGCCGAACACGCAGATTCTCATGGCGAACCCCCTTGGTCTTGAAATCACAGCGCTGCCTAGGGTACACCATCACAGCAAGGACCCCGGCTATCGCCGCTCCCGAGCCGCAGAACTCCTCCCCTGCTTTCCCGACGCTTCACCTGGAGATTCCCCGCTTTCCCCGCTTACAATAAAATGACGATTGCATAAAGGACGCCATCTCGCCATTATGTTTGTGGCATGATGGACCATCGGTAAATTTGCGGTTTATCACCGCCATGATATGGAACAGCGTTGCAAGGAGCGGTAATGGGCATCTTCTCGAAGTTCGAAGGCAAAATGGAGGACACGTTCGAGGGCACGGCGGACAAGATGTTCGACGCCCCCATCTCCCCCGTTCAGATTGCCAAGAAAGCCGAAAAGCAGATGCGCCGCGAGAAGATGGTCGGCGCCGGCAAGCAGTACGCCCCCACGCTTTACACCGTGCTGGTCAACCCCGATGACGACCGTCGTCTGTTCGGCTACTACCCCACGCTTGCGGGCGAGACGGAAACCTATCTGGCGGCGAAAGCCTCCGAGCAGGGTCTGACCATGGACGGCCAGCCGCTCGTGCGCTTCATCGTCGACGAAGGCCTCAAGCACGGCAAGTTCGACATCATCGCCGAAGCCGTCGCCGCGCCCATCATCTCCCAGCTGCGCAACGAGGAGATGGAGCGCTACGGCCTTGGCGGGGCAAATGGCGGCTACGGCGCCGCTGCCGCATACCCTGCGCAGCAGTTCGGCCGCGCAGGCGCAGCCATGCCCGACCAGCGCTTCAACCAATACGACCAGTACGATCAATATGATCAGTATGACCAGTACGGCAACCAGGGCTATCAGCAGGCGCCCGCCGGCAACGGCTGGGAAGCCCAGGGCTATCAGGCGCCCACACAGGAGCCTTGGAGCCAGCCCGCAGCCGCCGCTCCCGATTACGCTGCCGCCCAGCAGGCCGCGGCCGGTGCGGTCGATCAGTTCAACGCCTATGCCGCCGCCGCCGGCTACGCTGCAGGTCAGGCGGCCGCTGCCGCCGCCCCACAGCCTCAGGCCGCGCCGCAGCAGGCAGCGCCGCAGCAGGCCGCAAACACCGTGATGTTCGCCGGCGCCGGCCTGCCCGGTCAGCAGCCCGCCCAGCCGCGACAGGCTTCCCGCGCCCGCCTGATCGACACGGCCGCCAACCGCGCCATCGACCTGGCAAGCGCCCGCGTGACGCTCGGCCGCGAGTCGCGCAACGACATCACCATCCCCGACATCAACGTGTCGCGCAGCCACGCCGAAATCTCCCTGAGCCCGCAGGGCGCATGGGTCATCACCGATCTGGGCTCCACCAACGGCACGTACGTCAACGGTCGCGCCGTCGCCAGCCAGCCGCTGAACGAAGGCGACCACATCGCCATGGGGTCCACGAACTTCGTCTTCACGTTGGCCTAAGCGAAAGCGAGAGGATTCCCCGTGATCGATTACGCGCTGCTTCTCATCCGCCTGCTGTTCGTCGCGCTGCTGTACCTGTTCCTGTTCGCCATCATGAAAACCGGCATCGGAGCGGTGCGCGGCCAGCGCAAACGCGAGCGCACGTGGAGCCTTTCGGTCGAAAAGGGGCCCAAGGAGCTGCGCGGCGTATCCATCGTGGTGCGCGGCCCGGTCATCGTAGGCCGCAACCCCGGGGCCGACATCGTCATCGGCGCGGGCTACGTGTCCGGCAGGCACGCCCGCTTCAGCCTCATGGGGCAGAACCTGTTCGTGGAGGACCTGGGGTCCACCAACGGCACGGCCGTAAACGGCCAGTTCATCAACGAGCCCACCGCACTGCGTAACGGGGACACCGTCAACGTGGGCGACGTGGCCATTCGCGTGAGGTTTGCATAATGTCCCGTGATAAACGTTCCTACCGTTCCACTCAACGCACGCGCAAAGGAGCCGTCACCACGTTCGGAAGCCGAACCGACGTCGGCTGCGTGCGCGACCACAACGAGGACAGCCTGGTAGTGGCCCCGCCGCTGTTCGCCGTCGCCGACGGCATGGGCGGCCACGCCGCAGGCGAGGTAGCCTCCGAGATAGCGGTGAACGTGCTGGCCGAACTGGCCCCGAAGGACCTCGACGGCGCCGTCCTGGAGCACGCTGTCGAAGAAGCGAACCACGAGATCATCCGCGCTGCGCGCGATGGGCGCGGCCGCGACGGCATGGGCACCACCCTTACCGCCTGCATGCTGGAAAACGAGCGCCTGATCATCGCACAGGTCGGCGACTCGCGCGCCTATCTGCTGCATCACGGCAAGTTGCAGCAACTCACGCGCGATCACAGCCTTATGGCCGACATGATCGAGGCCGGCCAGCTCACCCCCGAGGAAGCGCGGCATCACCCGCAGCGCTCCGTCATCACGCGCGCGCTCGGGTCCGACCCCAACACGCGCCCCGATATGTACGAGATCAACGTCGAGACGGGCGACCGCCTGCTCGTGTGCTCAGACGGCCTGTCGTCCATGATCGAAGACGAGCAGATCGAAGCCGTCATGCGACGTGTGCCCGACCCGCAACGCTGCGCATCGCAGCTGGTCAACGAGGCTATCGCCGCCGGTGGCCACGACAACGTCACCGTCATCGTCTCCAACGTCACCGGATTCGCCGAAAAGCGCCGCCGCAAGCTGGCGCGCAAGACGAAGTTCTCCGTGGCGCTGGTGCTCGTGCTGTTCCTGGCTATCTTGGGCGGCGGCGCATGGGGCGTTCATACATGGCTCCACACCACCGCGTACCTGGGCGAGGACAACGGCAAGGTAGCCGTCTACGAGGGCATTCCCGCCGATTTCCTGGGCATGCCCCTTTATAAGCAACAGGAAGTCACCGACGTGAGCGTCGATAGCCTACAACCGGGCACCGCCACGCGCCTGCAAGAGGGCATCCGCGTGGACAACATGGACGCCGCGCAGGACCTGGTGCAGCAATATCGCGAGGAAGCGGCCCAGCGCAACAAGCCGGAAGGCTCGGAGCAGGCCGCATCCACGCAGGTAACCGCCACCACCAACGACGCCGCCGCGAACGCGCCTGCCGTCGCATCGCAAACCGGCACGGGAACCCAGAGGTAGCGCATCATGTCCCGTCGCAACATAGAACTCGTCCTTTTGCTGGTGGCGGCCCCGGTCGTCGCCCTGCTGTTCGTCATGATCGCAATCACGGAGAGCCAGCAGGTCAACGTCGATTCGCTCAGCGTGCCCATCGGAATCTTCGCCGCCTTCGTGGTGGCGCACCTTGCCGTGCGCAAGCTTGCCCCCGGCGCCGACCCCGCCCTGCTGCCCTTAGCGTTCGGCCTTTCGGGCATCGGCATCGCCTTCATCACGCGCATCGCACCGTTCACGGACGCGCCCAACATGGCACAAGGCCAGGTGGTCTGGTTATTCGTGGGCGTGGCCTGCATGATCGTGGTACTGGCGCTGTTCCGCAACCTGGATAAAATCGCGAACTTCAAATACACCCTCATGCTCGCGGGCATCCTTTTGCTGCTCTCGCCGATGATCCCCGGCCTTGGCCAGGAGATTTACGGCAGCCGCATCTGGCTGCACATCGGCGGCTTCTCCTTCCAGCCCGGCGAGATCGCCAAGATCGTCATCGTGCTGTTCATGGCAAGCTACCTGGCGGAGAACCGCGAGCTGCTGTCCGTGTTCACCGTGCGCATGGGCCCGTTCCACCTGCCCGACATCCGATCGCTGCTGCCGCTTCTGCTCATGTGGGGCGTGGCCATGGTCATCGTGGTGTTCGAGAAGGACTTGGGCAGTGCCATGGTGTTCTTCTTCGTGTTCCTGCTCATGCTCTATGTGGCAACGGGGAAGAAGTTCTACCTGGTGGTTGGCCTAGGCCTTATCGCCGTGGGCGGCATTGCGGCCTATGCGGCCTTCGGCCACGTGCAGGTGCGCGTGAACACCTGGCTCGACCCGTTCTCCGATGCGCAGAACACCGGCTACCAGCTGTGCCAAGCGCTCTATTCCATCGCCGACGGCGACCTGTTCGGCGTGGGCCTGGGCAACGGCCTTGCGGGCGGCACCGAGGCGTTCAGCGCCATCCCCGTTGTGGAAAGCGACTTCATCTTCGCCGACATCGCCGAGGAGATCGGCCTTCTGGGCGCGGCCGGGGTGCTGCTGCTGTTCCTGTGCTTCGCCATCCGCGGCTTTTTGACCGCGGCGCGCGCGAAGTCCGACGTGTCCAGCTTCGTGGCCGTGGGCCTGACGGGCATGATCGTGCTGCAGGCGTTCATCATCGTGGGCGGCGTCACGCGCCTCATCCCGCTGACCGGCCTTACCCTGCCCTTCATCAGCCAAGGCGGCTCCTCGCTTCTGGGCAGCTTCATCATCGTGGGCTTCCTGTTGCGCGCGGGCGACGAGGCCACGGGCGTGGGCACGGAGATGCTCAACGGCACCACCTCCAGCCTGCACTCCAACAGCGTGCTCGGCCGCATCAGCCTGGGCAAGCGCCTGACCAACGGCATGCTGCTGTGCAGTGCGCTGTTCGCCCTGCTGGTAGCCAACCTCACCATGATCATGGTGGTGCAGGCCGACTCGTACCAAACCATGCCGGGCAACAACCACACGCTCGCCAAGGAAGCGAAGAGCGAGCGCGGCACCATCTCCACCTACGACGGCATCGTGCTGGCGCGCAGCGCCGTGGACGACGACGGCAGCTACGAGCGCATCTACCCTGCCGGCGACCTGGCAACCCACGTGGTCGGCTACGTGTCGCAGCAGTACGGCACCTCGGGCATCGAGGCCTCGCACAACGAAACCTTGAAGGGTCAGGAAAGCTTCGCCAGCTGGACCGACGTGCTCAACGACATGGCGGGCGTGGGCACCGCCGGCAACGACGTCACGCTCACCATCAACTCGAAGATCCAGCAGGCCGCCCAGGACGCGCTTGCCGGCAACAAGGGCGCAGCGATGGTCATGGACCCGAAGACCGGCGCCATCCTGGCGCTTGCCAGCGCGCCCACCTACGATGCCGCGGACTTCGAGCAGGTGATCGCGCAGGCGAACTCCGACACGTCCGACACCTCGCTGATCAACCGCGCCACGGGCACGCTGTACGCCCCCGGCTCAACGTTCAAGATGGTCACCTTGGCCACGGCGATCGAGGACGACGTGGCAAGCGAGTCCACCACGTTCTCGTCGCCGGGCACCATCACCATCGGCAACGCCAGCGTGTCGAACTTCAACAAGACCAGCTATGGCACGCAGACACTCGAGCAGGCCACGTGGTGGTCGGCGAACACCGTGTACGGCCAGCTGGGCGTGCAGATGGGCGCCGATAAGCTGGTGGAAGGCGCCGAGCGCTTCGGGTTCAACCAGGACCTGGACTTCCCCATCGTCATGTACACGTCCCTTATGGCCGACCCAAGCGAGATGACCGAATGGGAAACCGCCTGGGCCGCCGCCGGCGAACCGGTGAACCCCATGAACCACGAGAGCCCGGCCGGCCCGCAGGCCACCGTGCTGCAGATGGCCATGGTGGGAAGCGCCATCGCCAACGACGGCGTCGAGATGAAGCCTTATCTAGTGGACGGCGTGTACAACGCCAACGGCCAGCGCAGCTTCACGGCGCAACCCGAGAAACTGCGCACCTCCATCAGCGCAGACACCGCAAAGCGCGTCCGCGAGATCCTCAAGGGCGTTGTTAAGCAAGGTACCGGCACCGCCGCGCAGATCAACGGCGTGGAAGTGGCGGGCAAAACGGGCACGGCCGAGAAGGCCAACAGCAACGACAGCTGGTTCGTGGGCATGGCGCCCGCCGACAATGCCGGCGTGGTGGTTGCCGTGGTCATCGAGGACGGCGACGAAGGCGTGGGTACCCAAAAGGCCCATGACATCTTGCAAACAGCTTTGGAAGTTCAGGGGCTATTGTAGAAAAACGATGCTGAGCGGGGTACTATGGGATTTAATCGAAATTCCGCCCAGCATGTGACCTAAAGGAGTTCAAACGTGACCGGAAACATGATCGGCAGGGTGTTCAACAACCGCTACCAAATCACCGAGCGCATCGGCATCGGCGGCATGGCCGAGGTGTACCGTGCGCAGGACAACGTCTTGGGTCGTTTGGTGGCAGTGAAGGTCATGCTGCCCCAATATGCCGCGGACGAAAGCTTCACGCAACGGTTCAAGCAAGAAGCCGCAAGCGCCGCCAACCTGCAAAGCCCCTACATCGTCAACGTGTACGACTGGGGCCAGGATGAGGGCACGTACTACATCGTCATGGAATACGTGCGCGGATCCGACCTGAAAACCGCCATCAACCAGCGCGGCGCCATCAACCAGCGCAAGGTCGCCGAGATCGGCAGCCAGGTGTGCCAGGCTCTCTCCGTCGCCCACGGCCTCGACATCATCCATCGCGACATCAAGCCGCAGAACATCATGGTGCAGCCCGACGGCAACGTGAAGGTCATGGACTTCGGCATCGCACGCGCGAAGAACTCCACGAAGGAGCAGACCTCCAGCGTGCTGGGCACCGCGCACTACATCTCCCCTGAGCAGGCTCAGGGCAAGGAACTCACCGCCGCCAGCGATATCTACTCGCTGGGCATCGTGCTGTACGAGTCCGCCACGGGCAAACTGCCCTTCGACGGCCCCGATGCGGTCAGCGTCGCCATGAAACAGGTGCAGGACGAGCCCGTGCCGCCGCGCGAGCTCAACCCCGAGATCGACCCCTCCCTTGAGGCCATCATCCTTAAGGCCATGTCGAAAAACCCCATGGAGCGTTTCGCCACCGCCAAGGACATGCGCTCGGCCCTGAACGATTACCTGGCCGGCCGACCCGTCGCCCTGGGCGCGGGCTTCACCGGCGCGCAGACGCAGATCATGGGCGGCGTGCCCAACATCGGCCCTATGCCCGACGGCACGGCGGTCATGCCCGCGGTCGGCGGCGCCAGCCAGCACGGCGGCAGCTCGCAGAACCATTCTTATATGTCGGACAACACCGCACCGAAGAAAAAGGGTAAGAAGGTTGCCGCAGTAGTGGCCGCCATCGCCGCCGTGGTGGCGCTTGTCGCCATCGCCGCGTTCGCCCTGGGCGGCAACAGCTCCGGCGAGCAGATCGAGGTTCCCGACGTCACCGGGCAGACGCTCGACCAGGCGAAGACGGCCATCCAGTCCGCCGGCTTCAAGGTAGGCAACGTCACGCAGTCCTACTCCGACAGCGTCGAATCCGGCAAGGTCGTCAGCCAGGACCCCGCGGCCAAGACCAAGAAGGCGAAGGGCTCCACCATCAACCTGACCGTCTCGCAAGGCAGGCAGGAGATAGAGGTTCCCGACCTGGTCGGCAAAACCGCAGATGAAGCCAAGAAGCTGTTGCAAGCCAATGGCTTGAAGTACAAGGCCGGCACCGCGGAATACTCCGACAGCGTCGATAAGGACCGCATCGCACGCCAGGATGTCGCCGCAGGCTCCAAGGTCGCCAAGGACACCGTTGTCACCTACTACCTGTCGCTCGGCTCCGAGGGCACCAGCGTGCCCGACGTCGTCGGCCAAACCCGCAGCAGCGCCACCGCAACCCTGAACAACGCCGGCTTCTACGTCACCGTCGACCAGCAGTACTCCGACACCGTCGAAGAGGGCGTCGTCATCAGCCAGACGCCCTCCAGCGGCAGCAAGCTCAAGGCCGAGGGCACCGTCAACATCGTGGTGTCGAAGGGCAAGGAGAGCAAGGCGGTAAGCGTTCCCAGCGTCGTCGGCCAGTCCGAGGGCAGCGCCATGACCACGCTCAACAACGCGGGCTTTAAGGTGACCACCGAGTATCAGACTAGCACCTCGGTCACCTCGGGCAGCGTCATCAGCCAGACGCCCACCGCCGGTAGCGAGCTCGATCCCGGCAAGACCGTTCATCTGGTTATCAGCACGGGCTCCGGCAGCTCCACCAACGGCAGCTCCAACGGCAGCTCCACCAACGGCGGCTCGGAATCGTCCACCAACGGCGGTTCCACCACCAACGGCGGCAGCAGCTCCAGCTACTAAACCGACGGCAAGCGCCTTTCGCTTGCCTCGCGAAGAAAGGACCCCAACGGGGTCCTTTCTTTATGTTTGAGACCGATCGCATTCAGATTTCAGGCTTATAGAACGGATGCATATCCGATTCAGGGTCATAAGCGCTGAGCGAACAAGGGAGGAGGTGCGTTCGGGTGACGACGAAGGCATAACGTCGACCCATAGGCGCGGTCGTCAATACCTTGCGCATACCGGCGGCAGCCCACAGAAAGCAGCTACGACGAAGACATGCGCGTCCCACCAAACGCATCGGCCCAGAGGCAGAGACGCACCGCCTGCCGCGGGATAGACAAGCGGCAGGGGGCGGAGATGTTTTCACGACAACCCACCGCGTTCCCAAGGGCTAACGTGAACATACCTCCGCCCCCTGTTCGCCGCCCCCCTGGCGACGCTAGTCGCAAAAATTTTGATATTGGCCGAAATTGGGTGTTGACTCATGGCTGACATACGCGCATAATATTCGTTGCTGTTTCGATGTGCGCCGTTACCTCAGCTGGATAGAGGGACTGACTACGAATCAGTACGTCGG